>JACOTV010000031.1 GCA_016178125.1 Candidatus Microgenomates bacterium
TTTTGAGTCCGATGGTCCTTTTTTTGGAGGTTGTGTTTTCGCCTTTTTTTCTTTCTTCGCCGCAGGGGCTTTAAAAGCACTTGTTTGTTCGGCAGCCTCAAATATGAGTCCTTCCTGTTTTTTGGGCTCAAGAACGGGGGGCTGTTCTCCTTGGGTTATTTCTACATTAAAGATTCTCCGTGCTCCTTCAAAATAGATACCTCGTAGAAGTTGTTCAAACATACTAAACGCTTCATTTTTATATTGAATCAACGGATCAAGTTGAGCATGACGCCGCAACCCAATCCCCTCGCGAAGATCGTCGATTGAGGTAAGATGTTGGGTGAAAAATGTATCGATGGTCGACAAGAACATAAATCTGATCACGTCAAACCATACCTGTTTGCCAAACTTCTTTTCCCGCTTTTTACATTCGTTATCAAAGAGTCCGGTAAAGTAAGCAATAAGCCCTTCGGTATCTTTTGCATCTACCAATTCGCTAATCTTGTCTTGCTGCGCGGGGATAAAGAGATTCACTTCTTTTATAAATGCTTCGTATTGTTCAGGGTTGTCAGCAAAATCATCGAGCTGTGCCTGGTTCGCAAATGACTGAACTATTTCGTTAAATACTTCGCTCAATGTCTGACGGAAGCCTTCCTCATCGGATTCAGGTTGCGTAAGGAGTTTACGACGAAGATCATAAACAATATCACGCTGTTTATTAAGAACGTCATCATATTCAACGAGATTTTTGCGTATATCAAAATTGTATCCCTCGACCTTAACCTGAGCTTGTTCGATAGCCCTTGAGACCATTGCATGCGTGAGCGGCTGATCTTCGGGAAGATTAAAAAACGTCATGAGCTTAGAAATTTGTTCACCGCCAAATATACGCATCAAATCATCCTCCAGTGACACAAAAAATCGCGTCTGACCAGGGTCACCTTGGCGACCTGCTCGACCACGGAGCTGGTTATCGATACGGCGGGACTCATGGCGCTCGGTACCAATAATGTAGAGTCCACCAAGCGCGACTACTTCGTCGTGCTCTTTTTGCCAGGTATCTTTCTTGTTTTTCTTCTTAGTGTCATCGGTGTTTTGATCTCCTCCCAAAATAATATCGACGCCGCGCCCTGCCATGTTGGTCGCGACAGTGACAGCTCCTCGACGACCTGCGTTAGCTATAATGAGTGCTTCTTCTTCGTGATTTTTGGCGTTTAAGAGCTGGTGAGGAACTTGCTTTTGACGCAACAGTTTTGCCAAATGTTCATTTTTATCGATCGCAGTTGTACCTATGAGTACCGGTCTACCCAATTTATGTTGCTCAGCTACTTCCTCAACGACCGCATTAAATTTTGCACGCTCTGTTTTATAAATCATGTCGGGCTCATCTTTTCTTGAAACCTGGCGATGGGTGGGAACCGCAACAACGTCTGTCTGGTATATCTTATGGAATTCCTCGGCTTCGGTGGCCGCAGTCCCGGTCATACCACCGAGTCGTTCGTACTTTCTAAAGTAATTTTGCAGAGAAACAGTCGCTAATGTCTTTGATTCGCGTTGAATCCCCACGTTTTCTTTGGCTTCTATTGCCTGATGGATGCCTTCTGAAAAACGGCGACCCTCAAGAAGGCGACCGGTGAATTCGTCAACGATAATTACCTCACCGTTTCGCACTATATATTCCTTATCGTTTTTAAAGAGTGTTTCAGCTTTAAGCGCGGCTTCTACGTGAAATAACGTATCAAAATCTTTTTCATATAAATTCGTCACACCAAGGAGCTGCTCGACATGGCTCACCCCTGCCTCAGTAAGGTTCGCACTTCGCGCCTTCTCGTCGATTACATAGTCATCTTTTGGATTCAGTTGTTTCACTATTTTTGCATAGCCATAATATCGTGAAGTGTCTTCCTCGACCGAGGACGAAATAATGTGTGGTGTCCGCGCCTCGTCGATGAGTACCGAGTCGGCTTCATCGACAATGGCAAAATGGTGTCCACGCTGTACCCATTCTGCAGAATTCATCACCATGTTATCGCGCAGGTAATCAAAGCCAAATTCACTATTTATACCGTAGGTAACGTCTGCCGCATATGCTTCACGACGCGAAATTGGGCGAAGATGAATAAGCCGCGGATCACTCCCGTCATTTACGAACTGTGGGTCAAAAATAAGTGATTCATTTGAGATGATTGCCGAAGTAGTCAGCCCCAAGAAGTTAAACACGCTTCCCATCCATCCGGCGTCGCGACGGGCAAGATAATCATTCACCGTAACCAAATGAACCCCGCGTCCACTTAATGCATGGGTATAGAGAGCTAATGTTGCCGACAAGGTTTTACCCTCGCCGGTTTTCTGTTCTGCTATACGACCATCAGAAAGCGCAAGACCCGCGATAAGTTGCACATCGTAGTGGCGCTGTCCAATAGAACGACGTGCTGCTTCACGTACAAGTGCAAATGCCCATGGGCGCGATTCCTCGATTGCCCGCCCTGCGGCTGTCTCTTTCATTAACTTGCGCGTTTCTTTGGGGAAATCATCGTCTTTGAGCTTACGCGCACGGTCTTCGAGGGCATTAATCTCGTCGACTACTTTTTGGTACTTGCCTGTTTCGCGGGCATTGAAATCGAAGAACTTTTTGAGTGGGTTAAACATATCGATTCATTAACTATTTGACGGTAAAGTATTCTTGAGGAATGATCACGATGCGCAGTGCATTGTATCGGCCTTTTACTTTTTCTTGACCGGTTTTAATAAGCACATAGTGGACCGTATCGCCTTCTTTGATCTTGGTAAACCCGATGACTTCTTTGTCAAACGTCTTACTATCAACGAGGAATCGTTTGGTATTGTTCTGCACATCGACTGTTACGTTTTCCTTGTCCTCAGTTGCAACGCCCAGAGTAAAGTCGGTCTTATTTACCGTAGTGATTTTTCCTGATCCTACGATGTATTGTTGGTCTCTATAAATGGCGTTTGCAGTTACCGTATTGTCTGAGGAAGGCCCGGCAATGATGATATAGTCACCTTTTCTGAGGCTATCAACCTTGATTTCTTTCTTTACTACTCCAGTTATTTCAAATGCATGCGTTAATACTTCGTCGAGTTTTACCTGAACGGACTTATCGTCGGTGTCTTTGATCGTAATGGTTTTTGCGTCAATTTCTGTGATGACTCCGGATATAGCCTTTTGATTCTGCTTACGCAGCTCCGCTACTTTGGTTGCTAATTTGTCTTTAAGATCCTGCACATCTTTGGTAACCGCTGACGTCGGGATTTCGGTCGGTGATATTTTGGCAGGAGATGGTGATGGTGTCGCAGTTACTGCGTAAACACTAGCGCGCACAGAAATTAATACCATTAGCGTAACGATTACCGCCACTACACAGTCACGCATGTATCTGTCTCGTTTTGCTTCTGTTATTTTTTTCATTGTTCGTCTAGATAATAAACGGTAACGGTCTTTTGCTGAATTCGTGCCGAACTTGTCGCGGGATACACGGTCACCTGTATGACATTCTCTCCGAGCGCCAGGGTAAAGGGAACCGAAAACGAGTCTTTAGTCGCCTTCACGATGGATTCGTCAAGTGGTGATTGTACGACGACCAGAGAGTCCTTTATCGCGCTCCCTGATACGTTAATCGTTTTCTTTGAAGTTATCGTATCATTTTTGGGCTCAGTTATTTGGAGCGTAGATTCGGGTCGTTCTTCTTTTACTTTAATTTGCGGCGATGGCGTAACCATGCCATCTTTTGGCTGTATTTTACGGATCTGAAATACCATAAGAAACGCGACGAAGAGTCCAAGCCCAACACCAAAGAAAATAGCGAGTCCGACTTCTTTTTTCATACAAGGCTTTTAAGAACATTTGGAATACATCCAATAAGATCAGAATTATTATACCAGGTGCCTTTTGAGGTAAACAGCTGGTCCGCAGCACGCTTGAGTATATACGAACCAAGTACCGCGCTCGTTAAGGGATCATGCTTTGTACGAAGCGCCGCGACGAGGCCCGCGAGAATGTCACCGGTTCCCCCCTTGGTGAGGCCGGCGTTTCCCCCCTCGATAATGATCGTTTGTTCCCCATCGGATATAATATCGACTATCGCTTTAAACAGAACTGTTGTCTTATACTCCCGTGCCATGTTGGTTACTGAGTGCGCCTTTTCCTCGACCGATAATTTCGATACATCTTGTCCAAATAACCGTTGGTATTCCAGTTGGTGTGGCGTAACAATGGCTGGCTCTTTTAAATCCTTGAGCCACTCGGCCTTCATCATCTGCAGCGATCCCGCATCAATCACAAAGGGTTTATATGGATACTCGTGGAGTAATCGTTTGGTCAAGTCGTGAGTGATGGTGCTTTCTGTGCCTTCGCGGACCATCCCCGGTCCGATAAGAATAGCATCATCTTCATTGGTGTAATGGTCAATATCGGTTTGTGAAACAACCAAGCCGCTTCGAAACAAAATTTTCAACTGTTTCATGACCTCGTTATTTTCCTCAGTTGACGAATAGTGCACCATATCTACAAAGTGCGACGCGATTTCAGCAGCCCATATAGACGCTGCGTGAAAAAGGCCTGACCCGCCAATAACGAGCAATTTGCCGTTTTGCCCCTTATGACTCCCCGCCTCTGGAGTGTGTAATTTTTGCAGGTATGGCTGGATGTCATCTGTACTGGTACTTTTTATTTGAATCATTGGGTATAATTCTACCATTATGGCCCTTGATCATATACAGCTGCGCAAACGATACGCCAAATTCTGGAAGGAACGTGCTCACCATGAATCTCCCCCTATTCCCCTCGTACCGCAAAACGACCCTACTACGTTGTTCACCGGCTCGGGAATGCAGCAGTTTGTTCCCTATCTACTCGGCGAGCCTCACCCTTTGGGAACGCGCGTATACAATATTCAACGTTGCATTCGTGCACAAGACATCGAAGAAGTTGGCGACAACAGGCATGATTCCTTCTTCGAAGATACCGATGCCATA
The DNA here is from genome assembly GCA_016178125.1 of Candidatus Microgenomates bacterium. Taxonomy (GTDB): domain Bacteria; phylum Patescibacteriota; class Microgenomatia; order UBA1406; family GWC2-37-13; genus JACOTV01. The sequence continues at coordinate 4,975 of JACOTV010000031.1, forward strand.
GCTATCTGGCAAGAAACATTCAAGAAAATAGGGATGGATGCGCGTTTGAACGAACGTATTTTTGAATACGACGCTAAGAAAAACTGGTGGTCGCGCGCCGGCATTCCATCTAATATGCCGCCCGGTGAACCCGGCGGTCCAGACTCAGAAGTCTTCTACGAATTTACCGAGGTTCCTCACAACAAAAAATTCGGTCCAAAGTGTCACCCAAACTGTGACTGTGGACGCTTTTTGGAGATTGGGAACAATGTGTTCATGCAATACAAAAAGAACACCGATGGTAGCTTTTCAGAGCTCCCCAAACTAAACGTCGACTTTGGGGGTGGACTCGAACGCCTGGTCATGGCGGCCGAAGATAACCCCGACATGTTCGCAACACATTTATATCAGCCGATTATTATCGAGATTGAAGCAATCACCAAAAAATCATACGCCGACGATACAAATAAAGCAGCAATGCGTATTATTTCGGATCATCTAAAAGCTTCGGTGTTTCTTATTAAAGACGGCGTACTCCCATCAAACAAGGAACAAGGGTATGTGCTGCGCAGACTCTTGCGGCGCCTCACCGTGAAAATGCGTAACCTGCTCGGCGCCTTGCCTTCGGCGATCGACATCGCCCTTATTTCACGCCAGATACTGAAAATGTATGAGGATATCTATTTCGACCTCTCAACCGACGAAGAACTCGTAAAACGCGTCATCGAAGAAGAAATCCGTAAATTCGGCCTAAGTCTTGAACGCGGGATGCGAGAAATCGAAAAAATGGAAAAAGTGAGCGGAAAAGACGCCTTCAATTTATATCAGTCATATGGCTTCCCTCTCGAGGTAACTGAGGAAATTCTCTTGGACAAGGGGAAAGAAGTCAACAAAACACAGTTCTACGAAGAGTTTCAGAAACACAAAGATCTCTCGCGCTCCTCCTCGGCTGTCAAATTCAAAGGAGGCCTAGCCGACCACAGTGATCAAGTGCTCAAATATCATACGGCGACTCATTTGTTGCATCAAGCCTTGTTTGATCTCTTTGGAAACGATATCCGTCAAGAGGGCTCAAACATTACTGGTGAGCGACTACGATTCGATTTTTACTCGACAAAGAATATCTCTCAGGACGATAAAGCAAAAATTGCTGCTTTGATAAATGAAAAAATAGGCGAAGCTCTCCCCATGCGGTTTAAGATCATGCCAAAAGACGAAGCGGTGAAAACCGGAGCAAAGTCGTTTTTCCGTGAGAAATACCCCGACAACGTAAAAGTATATTATATAGGTGGCACCGATGATCATCCAGAGACAGCATATTCAAAAGAATTTTGTGGTGGCCCACATGTGACCAACACCAAAGAGATTGGGAGCTTGTCGATCTACAAGCTCGAAAAGATTGGATCAAACTTATACAGAATATACGCTAAGTGATCGTTCAGCGAATATTCATTTGACATCGAGATGAAGTTTGATTATATTTTTCCCCAACATGGCAACAACAAAAAAAACTTCACGCGCTAAAAAAACAGTCGCACGTTCATCACGAGCACGAACGCAAGTAATGCCAGAACCCCAGGCAATGAATGCTACGCCTGCAGCTCCTGTCGCTCAAGCAGCTCCCGCTATGAATAATATTTTGGTAATCGTCCTTATTATCCTCGCATTCTTCGCCGGATACTTTTACTTTAAAGCACAGAATCTCGAAAAAGGCGCGGCAGCAGGTGGTACAAAACAGGCACAACAGCAGCCCGCCGCACCAACGAATCTTAAAATCAAAAAGCCATCAACCGATGAACATTGGCGCGGGAACAAAGACGCTCGCATCGTAATGGTCGAGTATTCCGATTTGGAGTGCCCATTCTGTAAACGTATTCACCCCGACCTCGTAAAATTGTATAACGACAATGGCGGCAAGGTAGCATGGGTATTCAGACACTTTCCCCTATCCTTCCATCCCAAAGCGCAAAAGTCAGCGGAGTCAACCGAGTGCGTAACAAAGGAGCTCGGCAACGACGGATTCTGGAAAATGACTGACGCTATTTATGAAAAGATGCCTACCATCGAACTGGCAGACCTTCCTGCAACGGCTGCTTCAGTCGGAGCAAACGAAGGAACCGTTAAACAATGCATCGACGCAGGCGATACCGCATCCGTCGTCAAAGCAGACCAAGACGAAGGAACCAAAATAGGTGTTCAGGCTACCCCCACAACCGTCTTCTATGACACCAAGACCGGTAAATCCCAGACCGTCGAAGGAGCCGTACCGTACGACCAGCTCAAACAGGTCCTTGACACAATGCTCAAAGGATAATTTTTGTCATACTTCTTCAATGTCAGTCACCTTCAGTCGTACGATTTATTAGAGAGCGTAGATTGCAGAGTATTTCTTTTCTAGATAGTCGACAAAGTATTTTGGATTTAAATCCTCACCGGTAACGCGTTTGATTATTTCTTTTGGCATATACCGACTTCCCTGCGCATGGATATGTGTCCGAAGCCATTCACGTATCGGAGCAAGACTCCCTGTTTTTATAAGATTGTCGAGCACAATATCTTTCTTCATCGTTTCGGTAAACTGAGCGGCAAATAGTGTCCCCAGACAATAAGTGGGGAAATACCCCATATCGCCGTAAGACCAATGTACATCTTGTAAACACCCTTCTCGGTCAGTAGTCGGGACGACCCCCAAATACTTCTTCATCTTCTCGCGCCATACTTCGGGTATTTCGGTAACTGATATCGTGTTATTTAACAGTCCACTTTCGATTTCATACCGTACCATAATATGAAGGTTATACGTTACTTCGTCAGACTCAATACGAATAAGTCCCGGTTTCACATAATTCACATACTTGAGAATATCTTGAGTCGTAGCTCCCCCGAAGGCCGCGGGAAACAAGGTTTCGAAGATAGGCTCCATGTACTGCAGGAATTGGGGGCTTCGTCCAATTTGATTTTCCCAAAAACGCGATTGCGACTCATGTATACCGAGTGAGACACCACCGGCAAACGGTGAATAATCATACGCGTTGTCCACTCCCAGCTCGTACAGTCCGTGACCTGCTTCATGGATCGTCGCAGCATATGCAGAGCGCATGTCGTCCTCATGGTATTTGGTAGTTATACGAATGTCGTGGCGCCCTATACCGGTGGTAAACGGATGAGCCGATTCATCAAGACGCGTTTCGTTTGACGCGAATGTCATTTTTTGCAACAAGAACGCAGAAAGCTCTTGCTGCTTTTGGATTTCGTAACGATGAGGTTTTTCAAGAAACGATATCGGTTTTTTATATTCTGCAGATGCAGTTATACGCTCTAACAGGCTGGTTATTTTGGGCTGCAAATAAGAAAAAACGTTTTCACAATCTACCGAGGTGAGCCCGGGCTCATATAAATCCAGAAGTGCATCATAAGGATTTTTTTGAGTACCCAGATACCCGGCTATCTCTTTTTTTAAAGCAACCACTTCGGTTAGATGCGGAGCAAATGAGGCAAAATCATCGTTCTGCTTCGCTACTTGCCACGCAGAAAACGCCTTTGAGTATACTCCCGCAGCGTGAAGAATCGTTTTTTTCGGTACCTTGAAATAATACTTGGTCACCCGCCGTATGTTTCTAATAGCTGCTGACTCGACTTCATTGAGCACCGTGTCGTCTAGGGATTCAATAAGAGACCTTAATTCTGCATTGTTCCATTTGTTCGTTATGATTTCCTCAATTGCCGTGATCTGTAATGCGCGGTTTTCGGCGGCGGCTTGCGGCATGTATGTGTTCTGATCCCATCCCAAAAGTGCCGGGATTTCTCCGAGGATATATATTTCTTTGTATTTTTCTAGAATTTTCTTAAGATCAGCGTTTTGCATTTTAATCATATTTTGTAACTTAATTATACAACTCATTGTTAATCATTGAAGCTAGTATACTGTGTATCCATGAAAGACCGATTACCCGCATTAGACGGATTACGAGGATTTGCTGCATTTGGAGTGCTTCTTTCTCATATCGGATATAGCCCTGAAGCATTTATCTCATTCCCTTTTTTAATCGACGCATATCGCGTTATTTCGGTTGGGCCGAATTCGGTACAAATATTATTCGTATTATCGGGTTTTTTAATGGCTCTTCTTTATCCAACGGTACCCAGCGCGATAGGATTTATTCGTAAACGATATGCGCGTATCATGCCACTATATACGGCTATCATCATATTTCTATGGCTAACCATGCTGGTATATGAAAAAACAGCATGGTACATAGAACTCGCACTACTGGCGGCCATTGCGGGCATGATACACCTCTTCGGGATTTTGATTGCTCGGACGAAGAAACTGCCTTTGGCTAAAATACTTTTTGGCGGATTTATTGTACTGCAATCTATCGTGGTGATCGTTAATTTGATCATCACGCCGCGGCTTGTACAAAACGGCTTCTTTCTCCATCCATCAGTACAAAAAGATATTATCGTAATGCTCTCTAATCTCACGATGACAACCTCACTGGTTAAGGGCATCGAAAATTTAAGCGGGGTATTATGGAGTCTGGCTCCTGAAATACTGTTTTATCTCGTATATCCGTTTGTGGGAACTCCGATTGTCCAAGCGGGTAAAAAATATGGATCTTTAGTCGGTTTGATACTTCTTGTGGGCTCCATAAAAATTCTCTTCGACCTAGATAGTGCATTCATATCGATTGGCTCGCTCCAAAGTATGAATATTGCTCGAGCTAGCGGTTTTGCAGTCGGGGTTGCGGCAGGTTCGATATACCAAATGCGCAGCAGACTATGGCTGTCAATTGAGCGACAAAGCCTAAAACCCGCAATCAATTTATTTCCGCTCGTGCTCCTTATTGCCATTCAGTGGGGCGACCTAGCTATCCGTGATGGTCACTCTATTACCTACATGAATTGGTACTATCTCATTTCGAGTTTCTGTATCGCGTGCGTCGTACTTTCAGGCGTAATTCAAGGGACTATTATCAACAAGATATTTAGCAGTAAATTGCTCACGTTTCTCGGGCTTATCAGCTATTCGCTCTACTTAGTTCATTTGCAAACTATTGAATGGGCGCGATCGATTCTTATGAAAAAAAATGAGGTATACAGCACCCTATTTTCTGAGACGATCTTTCTTGTCGTCGCGGTTTTTATTTCGATCGGAGTCGCCTATGGATTGTACAACCTCATCGAATCGCTTTACTTCAAAAATAAAAAACACAAAACAGTGCCGACCAAACCCCTAGTCAAAAGCAAGGTAGGAGTAAGCATCGCCACATACTCACGAACCCGTGCGTTTATTACTGGTGGAACTACGATACTGGTATTTGTCGCAATATACGCCGGCGCGTATTCCCCCACGTTTCTTCTTGCGCGACATACGATAGACAAATCGTGGCGTTTTTTCCCGCGCGAAATTTCCCTCGTAAAGAATAACATGCATGTGCCCTTTACTGCTTTAGATAATAATCTCAGTGTCGTAACGTTCGACCTCAGATATGAAAAAGACAAATGGAATCGGGATACGACAAAAAAACCGGCACAGCTTATATTTAAGCTATCTGATCAGCATGGGAAAACGCTATTTACCTCAAAGCGGAGTGCATTTGAAATTGAAGGCCAGCCACGTTTCTCGTTCGGTTTACCGACAATTAGTGATTCCATGAGAAAGCACTATACTGCTGAACTTTTTATGCGATCAGATGGACATGAGCGTATATTTGTCGATACAGTGAGTACTAGCATGGTAACAACCTATACGGCATCAAAATCTGATGTCCTACGTAACCCAATGAGACATATCATCAACCGTTTCATGTTTCTTATTAGCAATCAAGGGTTTGTCTTCGTGATTCTCTATATAGGATTTGTATTTGTTCTTAATAAAAAGAACCGTATGGCCTACCGTAAGTGATTTCAGCCTTTATTCGTATATTCAGGGCACAGGTCCCCCAAAGGACAGTTTTCGCAGGTATGAGGACGAGCCGTGCACATATGGCGCCCGTGAAGAGTTAATAGATTCCCAAAGTCTGCCCACTTTTCACGCGGGATAAGCGACATCAGGTCTGCCTCGATCTTCTCGGGGGTTTTGCCGTCTGACAATCCAAGCTTGTGCGAAAGTCGAATGCCATGCGTGTCGATTGCGATTCCGTATGACTTTCCGATCGCGTTGTTTAAAACAACAGACTCTTTTATGTTCTTCGCCTTGTTTACATGGAAGGTGACTTTGCTTATTAATGCATCAATGTCCGCAACCGGTGCATCGGCCATTGCTTCGATTGTTGGATATTTGTTAAATAGTACCGGGGTGAGAGTATTCACCAGTTTGTCAGTGCACTGTGCAGCCATGATCGTTGCAACTAGGAGTTGGAAGGGATTTTTGAAATCGAGTTCGACATACGGCTTTGGATAGACCTTGTACAGTCTCTCCATTATTTTCATTGCCTTCTCGGCTTTTGCTGTATCTATAAAGAGTTTGTCAGTTTGCATACTGTGAGCCATGCAGGTCTGGAACCGTTTAGTCCCATAACTGCTGATTTTGTGACTTTTCTTTTCTATTAACGTAACAACTTATTTCCATTTCAATTTACATACAGGAGTAGCCTTCCCTGTTATGTGGAATTTGTACTTTGGCTCTCCATGCTTATCTAATTCTAAAATAAGCTCTCGAATGAGCCCTTTAGACGCTTTCTGTCTTTTTACACTGCAGTCCTTTAGAATACTCATCAAGTGTTTAACAAACACAGACCACCAAGTTGAATCGTCAGTTAGTTCAGTAGATAGTCCTTCAAAAAGGAAAAACCCTCTCAGTTCAGCTCTCAACTCATCTAGTTTAAAAAATGCCGGAAAAGCTTGGATAAATTTTGCGGCTATTTGATGTGCATCAAGATTGGTATCTACAAGAGGTTCAAACTTATCAAGAAACATGCCAACAGCGTTATTATGCCTTAACTCGACATGACAAGCCCAGTCTCGATAAAAATCTAGAAGGGTTTTGCTATTGTTAGGATTTGCTAGTCGCGCTTTTCTTATTTCAACTAAAAGGTAAAGGACTTGAGCCTCTGATTCAACTCCTTTAGTAAGCTCATCCGATATCTTTCTTATAATATCTGTTGTCATCTATAGTCCAATTATCTCACTCAAGCTAGGCAAGGTAAATAAGACAAAAATCTCCCAAAAAAGGGGGGTTATTTTTTATATTTTTTAAGTCTTCCTTCACGATCTTTTTTCATTGTTTCCTCACTCTGTTTAACAAACCTTATCCTCTCTTTGTCAACATCATTTGGATCTATGTGAATATCTAAAGTAGGTTTTAGGTTCGCAAATTCAGGTCTTTTATCAGCTTTCATGAATTCTCTTATATATGCTCCAGTTGTATAGGTTTCATCCATCAAGTCTTCTAGATGATGAATTATTTCTTGTGTTCTCACTGCAAGATTTTTTCGATTAACATCGATGTCAGCCAAAGGAATTCTTCCACTTAACGCAGCATTAAATAGGCGGTCATTAGATCTGTTCCAAGAAGCTAAATCATGATTAACTTTTTCGACCAATGCTTGGTAATCTTCGTAAACATTTATTATTTCAAGATTGTGTAGATCAATCGATATTTCGGGGTTATCAAGTTGGCTAAGTACGTTTTCACTAAAAGCACCCTTTGCATATGTATCAAGTGCTCCCTTTAACAAAAAGATATTCCCTGAAATCTGATTAATGTGTCGGTTCATCAACCGCTCAGACTTTACAACAGCATCGT
>JACOTV010000032.1 GCA_016178125.1 Candidatus Microgenomates bacterium
CGACTCACCGAACGAAATCGCTGTCCCTATAGAAGGATCTTTGTTTTGGGGCGCTCCGGGGTATGTTGATGCGGCAACCCGCGCCGCGAGCGAAGCGAGCGGCAAGACAGTCAAGTTTGTGAATATTCCCAATGCAGGGCGGTTGGGGGCCGGGATTGCGGCACTCGGGACGCTTATTTAACTCGGTACTATATCTGCTTTTTTATTCTATTCACACCAATCTCTTACCGTATTTTTGTAGACTATAATCCATTGCAAATCCCGACGTATGCATACATAATGTCGGAATCATAAATTTTCAGTACTTTTAATACTATGGCAGATCCAAAAACGAGCCCTAAACAAGAAGCGGTAAATGCCGCGATGGAGTCAATTCAAAAACAATTCGGCCGCGGGTCTATTATGCTCCTCGGTCAGCGTCCGACCGAAAAAGTCGATACAATCGATACGGGTATTCTTCCCCTGAATGTGGCGCTGGGGGTCGGGGGCATTCCTAAAGGAAGAATCATCGAAATATACGGACCCGAGGCATCGGGTAAAACAACGGTATGTTTATCGATTATTGCACAAGCCCAAAAAGCAGGCGGAATTGCCGCGTTTGTTGACGCAGAACATGCACTTGATCCGGTCTGGGCTGGTACTTTGGGCGTAAACCTCGATGACTTGCTTATTTCGCAACCCGACACGGGGGAGCAAGCTCTTGAAATCGTTGAGGCCCTTATTCGCTCAGGAGGCGTAGATCTTGTCGTCGTCGATTCAATCGCGGCTCTTGTACCTCGTGCCGAAATCGAGGGCGAAATGGGCGACGCGCAGATGGGACTCCAGGCACGGCTTATGTCTCAGGCGCTTCGCAAGTTAACCGGTATCGTTTCAAAGTCAAAAACGACCGTTCTCTTCACGAATCAGCTTCGTCTAAAGATTGGGATCATGTTTGGGAACCCAGAAACAACCCCGGGCGGTTTGGCAACTAAATTTTATGCATCTATCCGCATGGATGTGCGTAAGATCGAGACCATAAAACGCAACAACGAAGTCGTTGGAACCCGCGTTCGCGTGAAAGTCGTTAAAAATAAGCTCGCGCCACCGTTTAAAGAGGCGGAGTTTGTCATTAATGCAAAAGGCATCGACCGCGACGAGAGTCTCATCGAGGCAGCTCTTAACTCGGGAATTATTACCAAGAGTGGATCATTCCTGAAAATGGGTGAACAGGTCTTGGCGCAGGGCCGCGAACAGCTGAAAGAGGTGTTTGCCAAAGAAGAAGCACTTCGTAAGCAAATTGCCGAAGAGGTCGATAAAAAGCTGTTTAAAAAAGACAGCGCGGCAGATAAAAGAGACAAAGAAGAAGCCGCCGCCGAGCAACCAAAATCGCAAGCGCGTAAGGGCGCAAAATAATTACCACGATTTCTATTCGCTGTCATCCCGACATAGTTCGGGATGACATGTAGTATGACCGATTCTGAAAAGCGGCAGAAACTGCTCAATTACGCCTATTATTACCTGAATATTCGTCCGAGGACGGTACACGAGGTGCGTGTTTATCTGAGTAAAAAAGCCCAAAAACTGGCATTTTCTACTGATCTCATAGACCCAATCATCGCCCGTCTGACTGAGTTGAAGCTCCTAAACGACCAAGAGTTTGTGAGGTGGTATGTTGAGGGGAAATTCGCCTCTTCAACGAAGTCGCTTTTCAGGCTTAAACAAGAACTTTCAAAGCTTGGTATTGTAAAAGACGATATGGAGGACTATTTTAGTGATCAGAGCATCGATGAATTGGCTGCCGCGCGCGCTGCCCTTCGCTCTAAGTGGCGCCGGCTTGCGGTCCTTGAGCCTAAAATACAGTTTAACAAGGCTGCAGCTTTGCTTGCCAGGAAGGGCTTTTCCTATGACATTATCAAAAAAACAATTGCAGAATACCGGGGGGACGAGTAAAATGTTGCTATTAATAAGTTCTGCCAAGGAACAATAGATACAATGACCATTCAATTTCATTATTCTTCACGCTCGAACAACCACAACGTGGAGGTATTGGATCGTGGCCTTTCGCGCTGACTTCTTGTTGCGTATCTATCTTTCCTTGGATCACATAACGTATGTTTAATTTATTCAAAAAAGTAAAGCCCCAAGAAGGCGGAAAATCAAATGACGAAGTTCTCAAAGCGAGGCATGAAGCTCGTGAAATCGTATTAAAAGCAAACGAAGACATCGCGCGTCTTAAGCAAGAAGCCAAACAGGCATCAATCCGTGCGGCAGAAGAGGCACTTCGCATAAAGCAAGAAGCTGAGCGTGATGCTCGTCGCATAACCGAAGAGGTCGTTGAGACCGAAAAGAAGCTTGTTGCTCGTGAGCGCCAAATCGACGAACGCGACCGGCACTTGAGCGCAGAGAAAGAAAACACCGAGCGCCTTAAAAAAGAGGTCGAGTCAACGCGCGACGCGATGCTCGTGAAGCTCGAAAAGATCGCATCGATGACCAAAGAGCAGGCGAAGGAATTCCTGCTGAACGCATGGGAAGACAAACTCAAAGCCGATGTGGCAAAGCGCATTAAGCAGGCCGAGGAGGAAGTAAAACAAAACGTCGAGGAAAAGGCAAAAGAAATCCTCGTTGATTCTATGAAACACGGCGCAACCGATTATGTGGCCGAGTTTACGTTGTCGACATTTGCTCTTCCCAACGAAGAGTTTAAAGGTCGCATTATTGGAAAAGATGGGCGCAACATTCGTGCATTTGAGCTTGCGACCGGGGTCGACGTAGACCTTGAGGAAGAGGGCGTTATCAAACTTTCTTCGTTTGACGCGGTAAAACGCGAAGTCGCGCGCATTTCGCTTGAGCGTCTTATCAGAGATGGTCGTATTCAGCCTCAGCGTATCGAAGAGATCGTTCAAACCGTTCGCCGTGAGCTCGATCGCATAATGTTTAAGGCCGGGGAAGAACTTTCTCATAAAGTAGGCGTGTATAATCTGCCCGCCGAAGCAACCCAAGCCCTGGGTAAGTTTAAATACCGGTATTCATATGGCCAGAACATGATTCTGCATACCCTCGAGGAAACCAAGATCGGTATCGCACTCGCCCATGAGCTGCATGCCGATGTGAATGTCGTTAAGCTTGGATGCTTGATGCATGACATTGGTAAAGTTATCGACTCAAAAGATGAAGGCGGGTCACACGTAACCCTCGGGGTGGAGTTTCTTAAGAAGCACCGTTTCAATCAGAAAGTTATTGACACAGTTGCATCACACCATGAGGACGTTCCGTTTCCTTCGGTCGAGGCAGTTATCGTGTATATCGCAGACGCAATTTCAGGTGGTCGTCCTGGCGCACGCCACGAGGACTTTGAAGAATACCTGAAGCGTATTAAAACCATCGAAGACGCCGCAAAGACCAAAAAGGGCGTACGCGATGCATATGCCCTGCAGGCTGGTCGTGAACTTCGGGTTATTGTTCGCCCCGACGAAATCTCGGACGACGATATGACGATTTTGGCCCAAACAATCCGTGAGGAGCTCGAGCAAAAATTCGAGGTATTCCCGGGTCAGATCAAAGTCACGATCATCCGTGAGAGTCGCACAGAGGCTACTACGAAGATCTAATTATTAGCGACGAATCTTGTTATTAAGCGCCGCGGGAGAATACTCCCGCGGCGCTTTTTATACCTATTCTTTTTTTTGATCTAGATTGCTCCATAAGGATCATGTAAATATAGATTGACAGAGCGGGAAATATTTTCTATCCTATCCGTATCACATTGTCATACCAACGCAAAATGAACATAAGATTTAGGGCTCCACGACAATCTAATTACTATCGGCTTTTTGTGATAAGCCGAAACTGATACGCGACCGGATCGCTACGGAACCTTTATGGTCAGAAAACGCGCATCACGCAAAGGACGCAATCCCCAAACGGGTGCAGAAATCCAGATTCCCGCGACGAAGACGCCTGGTTTCACCGCAGGTAAGTCTCTCAAGAGAATCATTAAATAACAGGTAAACCACTATTTGTTCAGCTCCCCCGATCTCTTCATCTTAAACGAAGCGGATCGGGGGACCGGGACTTGCAATCGTTATTTGTTCACGTTAGACTGAAATATGCTCAAAAAGCTCACTACCCCGCTCCTTTTGTTTCTGTGTATTTTGAGCATCCCGTCATTTTTTTATTTTTACTACTCAACGCAGACTGTAGAGGCGGCAGCAGGTGATCGCATAAATTACGAGCTGCCGTACCCAGGCATCCTCCCTGGGAATCCACTCTATTCGATAAAATCCGCACGCGATTCGCTGCTTCAGTGGATGATGCGGGACAACTATAAAAAGGCACAACTCCGTATTCAAATCTCAGACAAAAACGTACGTGGTGCACAAATGCTTTCTAAAGACAAACAATACGATAATGCAGAAAAGATTTTAATCGACGGCGAAACGATATTTGAAAAAGCCATAGACGATACGATCAATGCAAAAGAGCAAGGAGCATCTCCTACATCTGAATTTAAAACCAAAATGAAAACGAGCAACTTAAAGCACAAAGAAATTATCAGCGACATCATGAAATCCATCCCAGAATCAGAACGAGCGGCTTTCAAAAAATCGCTCGAGCAAAATAATGAAAATGCGCAAAAACTGCAGTCGCATTTATAAGACTTCGGTATTAAGCAGTCCCCACATTACTCCCAAAAGAAGCCAATTCTGTTGTAACGTAAGCCAGTAATGATCAAACATCCCCGTCGCAAGAATACATAAAATGGGAAGCGCGATCATGCGTTTCTTAGAAATATAGCGAAAAATCAAAAACAACAGATAACTACTTATCGGAATACCGAGTTCGGCGGCGGTGAGTAGAACGATATTATGTACCGGCTGAAGAATAAACGATGGATAGTTTTGGGGAAATTCTCCCTGCGCGTATAAATAGTTGCCGAGCCCGACACCAAGGAGCCAATGAGATTTTATGATGCTTATCGAATCAAGAGCCAACGTTAGTCGTTTCGAGACCGTAAGGGGATCGGTCGATGCTTTGAAAAAAAGCGCACAGACAAACGTGATGATTGTTATCAGAACCATTCTCAAAGATCCATTCCCTCCGAGCTTTTTTTGTTTCATTAAATAGTACAAAGTGACGATAAAAAAGACGCTAATTGCGATTTTAGAAAATGAAAATACTGCAAGGGCAGCGCTTATTAGGATAAGAGCCCAATACGCCACAGGTTTCACTTCGAGACGGTGAAATAAATAGTAGGCATATATAGCCACAAAAAATCCGGCCATTGAATTAGGGTGTGAGAACGTGCCGTAGGGCCTGAGCATTTGCACGCCATCTATTGCTGCCTTTGCAATACCTGGCATCGAAAGGGTCAATGGGCGCTCGCCCAGAAAATAAAAATCGCCACCCAACGAATGTTGAGACACCATTTGCATAAGCACAATATAGAGCTGCAATAGTGCCGTCCAAAAAAATGCATAGAAGACCGTTTTTTTATTTGTCTGTGGTGACGCAAATATACCACCGATGGCCAATAGCTCGATTACTTTAAGGAATTTATAGAGTCCAAAATCCCGAGAAAGCGAAACAATAAGGGTTAGAGAAAGAAGAAATAAAATCATCTGTACGGTTTTATTTTTTAGTATCGCACGGTATTCATTTAAATGAGTAAGGATAAGAAGAAATGCAAGAATGTCGGTAACGTATATAGCTGGAGCTAAATAATCGACACGAACTCCTGAGATATAAGAAAAGGGGAGAAAAAAATGCTTACCCAATTGTGTGGGAAGAAAAAAAACAAACAAAACTATGAGAATATCTGAGAGGCGTTTAGTGAGTTTTCTCTGCTGACTGCTTTGAGTCCTTGGCATGTGTGGTTATTGTAGCACAGCATACACCACAAGGCGGTCGGAGTAGTTTTTAGCATCCTTGCTCCATGTTCCACTGCAGGTGATCAGATTGAGCCGTTTTTGGTCGCTTTGTGCAAATACTTCTTTTATGGGAAAGTCGGCGTCTTTATGTGTTTTTTTCCCTATCACTTTAAATTTCAAAATAGCTCCGTTGACGTCTTCGGTTTCGATTATATCGCCGGGCTCGAGCTTGCCTAGGTTGTAAAATGGACCAGGTGCCCCGAGTGGGGTATCGTAATGGGCGGCAATGACCGCCGACCCCAGCATCCCTGGCTTAAATCCCGGTTCATACCAGCCCGCATTAGTAGCTTCTTTTGGCACATCCATACGGCCCTTTTCATCGTTTCCTACTGTCTCGATGGCGGTATCAATTTGAATTTTGGGACGGAGCGCCTGACGGTGTGGTCACGGTAGGACTTGGGGCCGTCGATGGGCTCGGTGATGGCGATACGGTCTGTGCCGAAACGGCAGTCAGTACCGAAACACTGAGTAACAGAGCAAATACAAAAGCTACGATTGATTTTATCATTGTTATTTTCACCTCCTCTCGTTGAGAGTACTGTTAAGTAACAACGATAGATCATGTACGTCGGTGTACGGTCAGATTTGTGTAAGAAAGCGGTTATAGATTACTGAAGTTCGGAAAACACGACCAATCGGTCGGTGTAATTATGTGCCATGCGATCCCAAATACCACTACAGGTGATCAGATTCAACTTGTGCCCTGAATGATCATTGAATACGGCATCAACGGGGAATAAATCATAGTTATAGGTACGCTTATCGATGACCTTGAATATAAGTGTTTTGCCTAATTCGTCAACAACATATATATCGTCTCCCGGCTGAAGGGCAGACAAATAGTAAAACGCCGCTGGGCCTCCAGAACTGTTGTCATAGTGGCCAGCGATAATTGCAGCCCCTGATTCCCCCGGTTTTGACCCAAGGTTGTACCAGGCGACGTTGCTCCAAGAGACCGGTACGTCCATATGGCCTTCTGAGTCATTTCCTTTTGATTCGATGGTTGTATCAATGCTCAAACGGGGAATAACGAGCCGTACGGGCTGTCCGATGGGCTGCGGAGTCGGTGTCGGCGATGGCGTCGCCGTAGGCACGATCGTGGGTGCGGGGGTGTCGGTTGCTACGATGTGCGCCATTGTTTTGGATGAGGCGATCATGAGGTCTTGTGAAGCCGACTGATCAACACGCGCAAATACGAAGAGAAACACCACAAAGAGAAGTCCGATATAGGCGATTGCGATAATTCGATACATAAATAACCAGGAGCTAATTATACCATAAGCCTATAATATATTACAGGCGTTACAGGAGGCCCTTCTTTTTCCAGGCTCGGAAGAGTTCGATTTCTGTTTTGAGGTATGCGCCGGATCCCCAGAACATGATTATGCCGCCTACCAGCCATCCGATAAACGGAATGAGCGTAATGAGCAAGTGAATGACCAACCCTATAAACAGGGTCCAAGAGTCCGATGGCGTACGCTTGGTGAGGCCTGAGGCCCATTGACCAAGGTACATGGCGACGAACAGCTTGCCGACGTACATTAGCATGACCCAGGCCGACAAAGCAGCAATCGCAAAAGGTATGCCAATTAGGGTGAGGAGGAGAAAGATGATAACAATCGGTGCTGCAAAGAACATTCCCATTCCCGCAAGAGTGCTCGTGCCTTTTGCGTTTTTTACGGTCTCAACGACACGCTCGGTGAAGCGCGGGAAGAATGTGAGGAACAAAAGCCCTATTAAGAACATCGAAATCAGGCTGATGATCTTGCCCCAAAGAAACCCTGTCATGGCGTTTGCAAACCGGTTAGTTTTTACTTGTTTATTTGGCTGTGGGGGCACGGTATGTTGGAGTTTTCCGCTTACGCTGGCCCCTTGTTCAACCTGAGCATCGTTCATACTGGTATACGTGAGGTTCCCGGCAATCATGCTTCCTGCGGGTATCCGAAGAGTATCACTGCGGGCCTGTACATTTCCCTGAGTGGTGCCACCTAAGGTCGCGGTCCCGCCACCTAAGAAGAGATCTTTTTCGATCGTGCCCAGTTGCGAAAACGTGCCTGCGCCCGCGATGACATTGCCCCGTACGCGGGCGCCCTTGTCGAGAATGACCGTTCCACCGGCGACCGTAACATTTCGTCCGACGTCGCCCGTAATGGTCACGGTGCCGCCGGCAACGCGTATGTCTTGTGTAACCGTTCCTCTGATAAGCACGGTTCCCCCGGCTGCCAATAAATCGCCGTTGATGCGTCCGTTTACCGTAACGGTGCCGCCGGCAACGTATGCGTCCCCGTTTACGGTTCCGTCAACTTGTACATCCCCGCCTGCACCAAAATAGGTATTCTCCGCGGTTTGATTCGCGGGTAGCACGACATTTTTGTGTTGCTCTTGGGCAAAAATACCAAAAGGTAGAAGAACAATAAGGAGCAACGTGACTATTCTGAGGGTATGTTTCATACTGACTACCTGTCATTATATTCCTTTCCTCCGCGAAGGCAAGAGCATGTTTAAGGCCTGAATAGGCCTATAATAAAAGAGGGCTTTGTGGTATAATGCCGGGGTATGCCACCCCTCGCTGAACGCCTGTCACCAGCTTCACCAATTCCTTCTGGCGATGCCCTAAAACGCATCGCACCATCACGTCCTCGAGAATTCCCTCAAGCTCCGCGTATTCCCTTTCAAGAACATCTCCGATCGAAAGAAATCCGGGCCAGTAACGTCGCTAAACACGAAATTCGTCATGCCATTGTTGCCGAGAGGCTGGGATACCGCGTAGCGGTCACTTCGATCAAGCCCGAAGGTCCATCGTTGGGGCGGGTTGTGTTGTCGGGGGCCGTACGAAACGGGACCGACTTTCAAGTTTTTGCGGCGGCCTCTTCTGCAAGTGGGGGTGACGATGCCTACGTTCCCGAAGGAACGGGTCATGATCGTCATCAAATCGAAAATGCCGGCGGGGCACATTCTGTCGAAAGCGCCACGGCCACGGCCGACCGGATTCTGAGTCAATACGATCCCGAGTTATTATCGCGTGCGGCGCGCATTTTAGATCAACAAGGCGAGGTGATAGGTTCCATTAGCAGCGTTTTGGAGCGGGCGTACATTGAAATGATGCACGATCGAGGTGAACATCAAAAAGCCGAGCGCGTCACCAAACTGCACGAAGAGCGCATAGCCCAAGAAGATGAAGACTCGGTGACTGACACCAATGAACAAACAGTAATCGAGCATTTGAGCCAAGATCGTATACGAATCACGATTTATACCGATGGGGTGATGACTACTGAAGAAACAAAATGTAATCGTTGTGGTGCATTGGGCGGGGGACACTTTGATTTTTGCCGACACCATAGCCAAACTGAACATACCACTGACGATACGTCGCAGAACAATCAAGAATTCCCCCCAAGCGAGAAACCAGCAGCAGTCGGTCGGCGTGAGAATATATTTACTCGCGCTACGATTACTCCCAAACGGTCGCCAAGTACGTTGTAATCGGAACGGCAAGAACCACTCCTATACTCGAAACCATCGTCCTCACAATTTCGGTCGCAATGATCTCTTGATTCATAATGAGTGACAGGGGAGTTTGGGTATTGTAGAACAAAAGAACCAGAGGAAACGATGCGCCTACATATACCAAAATAAACGTATTTACGAGTGAAGCTACATGATCACGCCCGACATCCATCGCGTGTTGGTAGAGTTGTTTCTTGGTGAGTCGGTCATTTGATTTGCGTAAACTTTCTACAATTGAAGCCTGCGAAATAGTGATGTCATCAAGTACCGCAAGAGCGCCAATGAGCATGCCTGCCAACAGCAGACTGAGAATATTGATCGATGATCCAAACGAAAGCTGTAAAAATGACGCTTCTTCGCTTTCAAAACCAGTAAGCCGCATCCAGTCGGTAAAAAAATACGAAAGTCCGGCAACGATAATCAACGTTATAAATGTGGCAACAACAGCGATTGTGGTTTTTTTATTTAACCCATGAGACAGATAGTATGTTGCGGGAATAATAATCAGTGATGCGATCATGGTGATGGTAAATGCGTTGGTCCCGGCGATGATGCTTGGGATAATAATTTCGGCAATCACATATAGTGAAATAAGCATGCCAATAAATGAAGTGACGGCTTGGCGCTTGGCGATTGCCACGATTACTATAAAAAACAATACAAAAAGCGCGAGGATTTGGGGGATGCGATTATAGTCGCTGACGTATACTGTTTGTCCTCCTCGTCCGTTGGGTGAAATAGTTACAATGACGCGATCGCCCGAACCATACTTTATATGATACGGGAGGGCGATCGCGTTGTCTTCAAACTCAAAAATCTTGTTTGCGAACTTCCCAGACGTTATCTTTATCTTCACCTTCGTTATTTTTTCTTTGGTCTGCGCGTTTATTTTTCCTGTTTTTTGTATAGAAAGAACCTGCGCTTCGGCAATAGATCCGGATTGCCTATTTTGATCCTGTGCAAGCACCGAAGGTGAGTAAAATGTGACAGACACGACTATAAGGAGCATGGCAATAATCCGTTTCATGCATCTATGGTACCAGATACGCAAGAAATATTGCCATTGACTTATTGCAAGTAAGTTGCAATAATAATCCTATGCAGCCAGTATTTTTTGCCATTCTTGCGTTTATTTCTACATTTCTTGGCGGGTTATTTTCGCTTCATCATCATAAACGTCTTCACTACATAATGAGCTTTACTGCAGGAGTTCTTATCGCCGTTGCTTTCTTTGATATCATTCCCGAACTATTTGCGCTCGTTGAGGAACACCACCTAGATATCACGCCATCACTTATCGCGCTCGTCAGCGGATTTTTTGTCATTCACATTCTAGAAAAATACGCCGTTCTTCACCATGGGCATGAATCCGAATATGCATCGCATCGACATCCGCATGTGGGTATGGTTAGTACCTTGGGGCTCATCTTTCACAGTGTCCTTGACGGCGTTGGCATAGGACTCGGATTTCATGTGAGTCCTCAGGTCGGTCTGCTTGTTGCGATTGCGGTTATTGCACACGATTTTTCGGATGGGCTTAACACCGTTTCGTTAATGCTTGTTAATAAAAACACCCGAAAGAAAGCCTTCACGTTTTTAGTTCTTGATGCACTGGCTCCTGTATTGGGCGCCATTTCTACGTTCTTTATCACTATCCCTGAATCAATCCTCGTGTTGTATTTGGGATTTTTTGCCGGATTTCTGCTGTACATTGGGGCGAGCGATCTGCTTCCCGAGGCGCATAGTAAACACAGTTCTTGGAAAATGATAGCCCTCACCATTGCGGGAGCAGTATTCATATTCATTGTCACGCGCTTCACCTGAATCATATATACTGAGTGATGGCCTTTCCCCCCCTGTTCATTCACGAACTTACCCACATAATCCTCAGTCTTATGGCCGCAGCTGCTACCTGTTACTTAGCATCTCGCGAAAAGAAACAAATCCGTCGCGCTTTGTATCTCGTTTCATTCCTGGGCGCACTTCTGGGGGGATTCTTTGTCGATGTTGATCACCTTATTGATTACGTTTTTGCATTTGGATTACATTTTGATTTGGGAAACTTTTTAAGTGGCGTGATGTTTGATAAGCTGCAGAAAATTTATGTATTTTTTCATGCGTGGGAATGGGTAATACTCTTGGGGATTATTGCAGTTCATGTTAAAAAGCCGGCGATCAGATATTTTCTGATGGCGCTGATGCTGGGTTTGCTATCGCATCTTATTTATGACACGATCTACAACCATATATATTTCTTCGGATATTCGATAATCTATCGCATCATGCATAACTTCGACATGAGTGCGATAGTACTGCACTGAATTATTCCGGCAGAGAGTATAATATTTTTTATATGAACTATCTGAATACACACAACGGATCGGGATGGCCATCTGCTTGGGGAGGCGGATTTATCAGTATTTTGCTTATTTTTGCTGCCGTTGATATGGCGCTTAAAGGATATGCGCTTTGGCGCGCCGCGCGTCATGGACAGTCTGGGTGGTTTGTTGCATTGCTGGTATTTAATACGCTCGCCATTCTCCCGCTACTTTATATTTTTGTTTTCCAAAACAAATCGGCGGATGTAGTT
>JACOTV010000025.1 GCA_016178125.1 Candidatus Microgenomates bacterium
AACAGTTGAATATCTCGATTCGCTTGAGGGCAAGATCGACCTATTAACTAATAGAATTAACTTATTATTGACGTTGCTGACATTGAAAAATGAGAAACCAACATTCACCTACACGATCTTTCCTGCATCTCAGATAACAGGCAACGCAAAACATAAGACCGAGATAATGGCTGATCTCGATCTCGTAAAAACAGCATTCGTCTATGCTACCGAGTTGACTGGTTCAGACACGATACTGTTTACGACGAACAGTAATATTGGTACATTTGCTTTGAAGGACAGCCATCTACCAGACTCGAGCGATAAAGATGTTCGCACAGAGCACATGGAAAAAAGGCAGATTCTTTCGCTTATTATCGAGCTACATGGAGGAGCCGTTGTATCGCACAATGACGAATGGCAGGTAAGCATTCCGTTAAAGCCTGCTCGAAAGAAATAAGCAGAATTATTCTTTTATCGTATATCCGAATCCGCGGACTGATTGAATGAGTTTCTTCTTGTGACCGGTATCGATCTTCTTCCTGAGATACCCCATATAAACGTCAACAACACGGCTTTCGACTTCGAGTGAATACGACCAAACGCGATTTAAAATCATATCGCGGGTTAGCACCACGCCTTTGTTCTGCATAAGGTACTCGAGCAGTTTGAACTCGTGGGGAGTAAGACTTATGAGCTTGTCTGCACGACGCACTTCGATTTTTTTGTTATCTAAGACCAAGTCCGCAATGCTCAAAACAGCATCCCCCGACGAGGTTTGTCGCAGCCGCGCTTTAACACGAGCCAGAAACTCATCGGCGATAAATGGCTTGGTTATGTAGTCATCGGCGCCCATACTGAGCCCCTGCACTTTTTCGGACACTGTATCTTTTGAGGTAAGCATAATGATGGGGATCATGGGGTGTTCTTTGCGAATCTCGACACACACTCCTTCGCCTTTCATGTCTGGTAGATTAAGGTCGAGAATGACCAAGTCAGGAGCCTGTTGGTCAACAGATTTGATCGCGTCTATTCCTTTGCCAGCGGTTCGGACGGTGTATCCGGTCTTGATGAGAATGTCTTTCACGTACAATAAAAAGTCGCGGTCGTCGTCTACAACGAGTATTGATGCTGCCATGGTTGCATTATAGCAAAGATATTTACATTGTTGCCGCAATAAAAACAGCTTACTTTCCTCTTACTATGCTCTTACTGATTTATAGCTTTCTTCGTGGTATGCTTACGTATATGTCAGACAGTAATTCACCCTTATCGGACGATACCATCGACAACATGATCCTCGAAGACGATGCGTCGGCTACAACGAGTATCCCCTACCCTGAACACGATGGACTTGTTATGCCCGAGGATACCGTGAACTCCAACACCGACGGCCAGCCAGCAGGAACCCCGGGGCACGGTGGGATCGATGAAGGAACGGAGTAAATGTCATCGCGATAGTAATTAGTGACCTTCGTATACCTCTCTCACGTTTCCAAATGCAATACGATCGAGGATCGTGGAATCCATCTGCATCATTGATGCCGGGGTAACGACATATTCCCCATAGCGATCGTTCATGCGATCGACGGCGTCTGAGACCTGGTGCTTTTTGGTACGCGATTGATCAAACAGTTGTTCCTCGATTGCGCGAACCGTAACCAGATCAAAACACGAGACACTCATTTGTGAAACAATTTTGCCATCAGTAACCGCCTCGTGGAGAATGCGGTACGCCTCATTGTAGAAGTCCCAAACTGTATACATTTGATAGCCAACCAAATGCCCGGTGTGTAAGTAGGTGCGATTGGTAAACGACAGAGCGAGTGATATGCCGCGTGCGGCGTAACCAGCACGCCGCACGCGGCGCCCCATTTTTTCACATAGTTTCATAAGAAGTCTTCCCAATAAAATAACGTTTCCTGTCTTCTGGGCTAATGCATATTGCTGACCATAGCTCTTGCGCTCAAACTCGATGTCGTCGACTTCCCACCCGCGCATACGCATATACCAATGATTACCGTTTATACTCCGGAATACTTTTTTCTGGAGGAATTTTTCGTCGGCAGCCAGAAAATTAAGCGGGGTATAAATACCGTTTTCTTGAAGGCGCAGTTCGTATCGCTTGGCAATCCCAGGGAAATCAGTCAGCACCATCTGGGAAAATACCTCGCGTACATTTTGGGCATCGATCACGTCGAGACCGTTTGGCTTATGAATGCCCGCAGCTAACTTTGCCAAAAACCGGTTGGTGGAAATGCCGATACTGCAGCTTATCCACTCGCCTATTTCGCGCCGCATACGCAAGCGGATTTCTTCGCCCACGATGGTTAAATCGGCATTTTCGTATTTTGTATGTTTAAAATCGATGACCGCCTCGTCGATGTATTTTGGTTCAACGATCGGACTGTATGGGTGAAAAAGCTTACGGAACTTGCGATGAACATCGCGGACCAACTCGGGGTCTGGAGTACGAACGATAACGTCGGGGCACACGGCGCGGGCGTCGGCGTTACTAAAGCCCAGCTTTATGCCGAGTTTTTTGGCTTCGATCGAGGGAGACAGCACAAATCCTTTGGGAGTTGAGTACGCAGACACAACGAGCGGCTTACCGCGCAAATGAATGTAAGCCTGTTGCATGACGGTGGCAAAACACGAGTTGAGATCGATGTGCATGATCGACGGTCGGGCTTGGTTATGCTGTGAGGCGATCATGATATACGTCTTCGAGAACAACTTCTAGGGTTTCGGTGTTCACTCGAAGACGGTAATCGTTGGTGCCATCGGTCACATGGAAAATATGATTCAAGATGCGACCGATACGAACCGTGTGATGGTATCCTAGTTTAGTGAACGTATATTCGCGCCCTTTCCAGACCATTTTGCGCGGCATAATAGCTTGCGTTTTAGCGTTGTAGGAAAAGAGGGCGGACACGGGTTCTTCAAAAATATCTTGCATGAAATCATCATAGTGAACGATTGTTCACTAGTCAAGAAGAGTTTATTCTAGGCCAAACGTTACCCTCAAAATCCTTCCATCGCATCCTCGGCAGTCCCTTAGGTAATGGGGTGATCGAGTTTATGCTTAAGGACTTGAAACGATAACACAAAGCACACAAACGTCATAAGTGCGGCCGCCAAAAACGGCATCGTAAGGCTGATCGTTGCCAAATAACCGCCTAGAATGGGACCCAGGATTTGCCCTAAATTCATATATGACGTATTGAGCCCTTGCATCACGCCCTGCATTTTAGGATCGGTTTCCTGAGAAAGAATGGTCTGTAGCATGGGATTAATCGTTGGATTAAGAAACCCTAAAATAACGTTCATTATGACAAACGGTATGAGGAGCTTGGTGAAATACATGGCGACAAAGGTAAGCGCGATGACCGCAAACACTACATTAAACGTACGCTTCAGGCCAATTCGTTTGGTGATTTGCCCAAGAAATGTCTGGGAAATAAGACCCGCTACCCCAAAGATGGTAAAGAGTGCCGAGATTTCGAACGTTGACAAGTGAAGGGCTTTAACCATGTATGGCTGGAATCCCAAGAAGAACATAAAAAGCGCCAGTGAGAACAAAAACGTGAGCACAAACGTTATGCCAACGGCGGGATCCTTAAGCGCATGCCACATACGGGTGAAGTCGAAGAGTTTTCCTTCATGCACCTGACCAATATGCTTATTGGTTTCAGGAAGATAGAGCCATGTGGCAATAACCGCAACAATCGAAATGGC
>JACOTV010000026.1 GCA_016178125.1 Candidatus Microgenomates bacterium
ATATGAAGTTCTGAGCATTGAGGCCTGGTATACGCAGACTAAGGCCACTGCCCGCTCCATCGCAGAGAAGCGGATTTTCGGGGTGATAACAAGGAGGGGGTGGCGTGGCAGTTATTTGCAAAAGCATCAGGCTTGTCGCTATATTAAAAAGAACAAATAATCCGATCGAAAGAATAACAATGAGGCTATTTCGCACGGTCACCGCTCCCCGTTTGCCGAAGTTACTGGTCAGGATCGAAATCCCCGATTCCTTAATCTGAGAAATCAGCCGGTCGAACCGGTATTCCTTGATCTGAAATATATATATCAGGGTTTGGCTAAACACTATACAGAACCACGCGAGCAAAATGAGGTATAGGTAAACGGCTAGCCAAAATAAATCCGGGGTCATAGGAATTTCTCAATGGGTTCAACCAATAATTCAGGCTGTCGAAGCGGCAGTCCATGTCGTGCGTCAGGAATAATGACGAGTTGGGAATCCTTAATCTTCTCATGCAGCTCGCGACCTAAACTCAACGGGGTGATGGTATCGATTGCTCCCCATAAGATGAGTGTTGGGACTTTTACGTCAGGGACTATCGGGGAAAGATCTTGTTTCATAATAAGCCGATGGTTTGAGGCAACTTGGGGGTATCTAGCCAGATCTGAGGCGCGGAAGAATATGCGGTACAGAATCATCTTAAGCGGTGAGTTATTGCCGGGAATAATATGTTTTGCAATGCGCGAAAACGGAGATACTTTGCCGCTTCGTTTATATGAGCTATTACACAAAACAAGATGGTCGATGCGCTTTGAGTGGACCGATAGATAGAGCCCTAGGCTTCCGCCGAAGGAATGACCGAAATAGTCAGCATTTTTAATATGCAGCTCATCGAGGAGCCCGATTAACACCTCGGCGTACTGGGGAGTCCCCCATTCTGGTGGTGGGGTGTCACTTTGACCAAAACCCGGTAGATCGACGAGAATTATTTTGTGTTTGCCTGAGAGCAGTTCGCCGAGGCGGCGAAGGCTTTCTCGGGATCCACCCCATCCATGAACCATAAGGAGCGGACTCCCCTTCCCCATCACGTCATACGCGATCGTTTTCCCCTGGTATGAGAACGTCATGTATGTAATTGTACGTTATTTAGCGCTTGCTGCTGTACGGAGTTGTTTTTTGAAGTCTTCGATCGAGGCTATCTCCATTTGGCGACCGTTTAAGAAGAAGGTAGGCGTTGCCGAAATACCTACGCGATTCCCCGATGCAATGTCTTCGGAGACGGCGTCCTTAACTTTTTTGCTCGCGGTGTCGGCTTTAAGCTTTTCTGTGTCGAGTTTGAGGGACTTAAGGTAGTCGCCAAACTGCGGATTATTTTGGGGTTCCCAGGTCTCTTGAGCGTCATACAGTGCGCTCACGGCTTGGAAGAACTTTCCCTGAAGTCCGGCGGCTTCGGCGGTAAACGCCGCGTTTAGGGCATTCTTATGTACGGTTTGGAGCGGATAGTGACGGTACACCAATGTCACTTTTGAGACAATATCCTGATCAGCTTTTGACCCTTCCATTTGTTTAAAAATATCATGAAAATTGCGGCATGCCGGGCATTGAAGGTCTGCATATTCGGTGAGGATTACTTTTTTGTCTTTTGACCAGGTAAGGTGGTCTGAAGGGCGCAGCGTGCGAGCTTCGGGAACGTCGGTGGCCGTTGTTTGGGTGGGTGTGTTCGTGAGCGCGTATACCCCAAAGAGCGCGGCAAAAATGACGACGAGTGCGACAACTGCGATGCCGATGTTCTTGGCGGTAAGTTCCATGATGCTGCAATCCTACAATATTTTCCCCGTCTCTACAAGTATTTATTTTTGACGCACGATTGATGAGGTAAGTCGATCGATCGTGGCTATATATTCGTCAGTTTTGGTTGGGGGTAACTGTGCATTGATCGCAATATACGGCGCAATAATATTCATATCACGGAATGTAATTACTTCTTCTTTTGCAACGCCATCTTTGATATAGGTATTTTTGTATCCGGTTTTACCACCGAAGTCGCGTGTATCACGCTTTATCGAGTCAAAATCAACGGCGCCTCGGCCACCGCGCATAAAATCAATGCGATAGTCGCGACCTGCTACCTGATAAATAAGGACCAATGCATATTCACGGTCGCGCTTATTGGATTTGGTAAGCGCGACATTCCATGATTGCGGATACTGAAAGGTGAACTTATATGAAGGATGCGAAAACGTTTTCCACCCTGCGACGCCACGCGGCATACTAATCGGCGTAATAGAGCCTACAAGCACCGTGGGCTTCTCGGGATATTGCCGTGCCAAGCGCGCATTCATAATGGTCAATAGTATTAGGGTGATGAAAACCACGCTGGCCGCGAGAAACATGTTGTGGTGGTCGGGCTGGGCGCTTTGGGCCTTGGGGTGTTTCATGGTTGGCATGCCGATAGTATCACTATACCTTATTTATAGGTTGTGTGGCGCCGGGATGAAATCCCGGCGCCAAATGAATAGGTGTGTGTCTTCTCACGGTTCCCGTCACGGTCGACGCTGTAGTACTCGACGGTGTGGGTTCCACCAGTCGATAGGGTGATCCGTTTGGTGTATTTGGTCCACTCTCCCCCATCGATTCGGAAGACACTGTAATCTACCCCCGATCCGCCGGGCGTATCGTGTGCAGCAAGCAGCACTACCTCGTGATCTTTTTTAACTCTCGCGGTAATCTTTGTTACGGGCGGGGTTGTGTCATGACGTTCACCAAGCAGTGCGAAATACGTCATATGGTCAACAGATGTTGTCGCCGCCGCGTGATTCAGATCTACGGCAGTGGTTTCGCGGCGCCAATTAAATCCGTCCTCGCTCGAGAATATCGCAAGCGTTTCTTTCTTTACCATCTCGAGTTCTGACTTATTAAACTCGATTCGTATGGTAAACGCTTTTTTGAATGCAGTGATCGCAGCCTGCGAATCGTTGTATGCGGACAACAAGAAGGCGTTTCCGACAGAAATCAGTGAAGTATTTTTGTTGGAATACGCCGTAGCGTTTGCTTGCACCGTATACGCTTGGTCTGCGGTGCCTGGGGGAAACGATACCGAAAGGTGCGGTATCGCAACCGTCTCGGTTTTTTGCGGTGTTACGGTTTTTTGGGTTGTATCGAGCTGATTTCTAAAGAGATACGTACTTCGGTTACCCACGCGATTGACCGAAGCCTGGGAAAATTGGTGTGTTTCCCACGGATCTGCGAGCGCCGACTGCCAGCCGAATGGGTCGGTCACACCGTCGGGGATATTATCACTAAAATTCCCGTCGCGGTTTTTATCTTCGACGACCATGAAATGAATATGTGCGCCAAGATCGCCCGGGGGCACGACGTTTCCGGTGAACCCAATCTTGCCGATTGGCTGGCGGTCGCTTACCGCGATGGGAGAGTTTTCTTTTGACACAGCAAGACCATCCTTCAAAAGGTGCATATAACGCGTTTGGAATCCATTCCCGTGATCGATAACGATCATGTTTCCGCAGGCTTCGCATGAACCAACGTATTGGGCAATACCTGCGGCTGCGGCCAGCACGGGGTCTCCCAAGAGGGCGTCGGCACGCTTTGCGTAATCGTATCCGTCGTGTGACGAGTAAGGATCGGTAGTTCGCGATCCGTCGAACTTGACAATGGAATCTGAGGGCTCCCTAAGCGATGCACTCAGCACGGGATACTCGTGATCAAAGAATGATTCGATTTTGAGCGCTGCGTCTGAGAAGGAAAGCCCGTGGGCCCGATAATTCCAGGGCAAATCAAGAAATGGTTTGGGCGGAACCCGCTGCGGACTGGGTTTCGGCGCTGTGGATACCTGGGGCGTCGGGGTTGGCGTTGGCGACGGATCGTTGGTAATGTTCACTAAGTACAGTGAATCGGTATATTTTTCTTTCCCACACCAGTCGAGAATCCTGACCGTTACGTCGTATGGATCGTTGATCACCGGGAAATATGGAGTGATGTCCTGAGGTGGCATGGCCGGTGGATCTTCGAAAAAGCAATTAGTTCGGTAGGCATTATAGGTAAATATATAGCTACCGTGCGCGGGGTTATTGGCCCACACTTGGAGGGTGTCCCCCACCCGTGCGTCGCCGGTGCCGTCGGGGTTGCGGCTTAGGATCATGCGTCCGCCATGATTCATGATTCCAGCATCAAAACTATACTCAGTCCACCATGCCACGCGACCGCCTCCGATCATCGAGGGTTGAGGCACGGTCATAGGGTCAAACAGCTTGTATGCGTATATCTTTGCCTCTACTTTTTGGGCGGCAAAAAACGGCAGAAACAGAAAGGTTAATAACAAGAACGAGATATGAAGAAACGATGGTTTCATATAGGGTATGAACTGATAAGTTCGCCTATACTACTCCCCAATTTTTGAGGATCAACGGACTATAGTCTACAAAAGACAGGAATTGGATTATCGCAGCGACGCAAAAGGAACGATAGTATTATTGGGTACGTTCTCGACCGAGCCATACAAACGGTCCATGGTTGGTAAGACTTGTTACGATGGTTGCTGGTTCAGGGCCCTGCGATGTGCGGGCTGCCTCTTTCAGTAAACGGGTATAAAACAACGCGGCTTGCTCGGCGGGCGCGTTTAGATAAACGCCTTCTATTCCCCCTGTTTCGTTGTCCCCTAATGGTTTTCCACCCAAGGCATCAAGCATCTGGGCGTGCGTCATCGACGTGGGGAATGCTTCCCATTGAAACAGTTCTTCGGGGTTCCCCAATTCCCATATAACGTGCTTTTGCGCATGTATACACGGTGCTGGCGTGTCATCGATTATAGGAGTCAGAAACGATGCGGCTTTTGAATCAGCGCCATCAAGAAGCAGCGAAGGTATATGAGGAAGCATTTGGTGTACGGTGGTAACGGCCATATCGGTATGCCAATACTTCGGATGATTGGGACCAAAAACAGCAGGTTCTAGGGATAGAATTGGGGGGAGATGATCAAATCTCTGGTCGGGCCGTACTTCTTTTGATGTTGCCATCCCCCATTTATACCACAGGCTATAGGATATACTTGACAGATTCCTGACAAAAAAGGTTGCCAGAAAAGGCCAGAAATTGTCAATCTTGATATTTACGAATAGTTTCTCTATAGTTGAAGATCTATGCAAAATGATGACGTTCAAACAAACCCCACGGATGACGGTATAGAAGATGCCGTCGTAGTCGAAGAAACCGAAGTGCTAACGGTTGAGCCCGCCGAGGAATCCGGGTCAACAGACACCGAGACCACCTCGCGCGCTTTGTCGCCCGACGAACCCGCGTCCCCGGCCGAAACCCTGATTCACTTAGAACAAATGATCAATGGGTACTTGACCGATATCGCCAGGACTCGTGAAAAGCTTAAGAGCCAAAAAGAAATGTTCAAGCAAACGTTTGAGCAAGACAAAGACTACAACGAGGTCTCTGAGGAACAAAAAGCGGTTAAACGCAAACACAATGAAGTAAAACAAAAAATTGCCAAAACCGATAGTGTTACGGCGGTCAAGATGACCATCGACGAAATTCAGTCAGAAATGAAAGACTTACAACAATCGCTTTCTGACTATTTGCATCGCTACATCCAGCTTACTCAAGCGACAAGCTTCACCGGCCCCGGTGGCGAGGTGCTCACGATCGTTCGCACCGCCAAGCTGGTCAAAAAGAAAGACTAATCGTGGTACAATACAGGCATGAATCGTTCCCGTGTTATAGCTAGTATTCTTGTTGTGGTCATTATTGCGGCGGCATTTTTCGGGTCGCGCCTTATAACCCGCACCCCATCTTCACCGAAAAATGCCGCGTTCCATACAACTCCTGCGACTCCCCTGTCCCCTGCCCCAACGGGCGGTATGTCGGTCGAGCAGCGTGCACTTTTTGATAAGTACCATTTGGACAATATAAAACTCCCGCCGGGATTCCGTATTTCGGTCTTTGCCGAAGTGCCGACTGCACGTTCCTTGAGTGTCTCCCCCAAAGGTGTTGTGTATGTGGGGAACCGGGAAAACGGCTCGGTGTACGCTGTCGTCGACCACGATCACGACGGGCATGCCGATGGCACGTATCAAGTCGCACAGGGGCTACACGTCCCAAACGGCGTTTCGTTCAAGGACGGCGACTTATATATAACTACTATTAGTTCAGTGTATAAAGTAGCAAACGTAGAGCGCGATCTGAGTAAACCATCGACCCCTGAACTTATTTATGACAAACTTCCCTCGGACGAGATGCATGGGTGGAAATTTACGGCCTTTGGCCCCGACGGGAATTTATATATCCCCGTTGGGATTCCCTGCAATAACTGCGTAAGTGGCAACGAACTCTACGGCACTATCGCCCGCCTGAATTTGAGTACCAAAAAACTCGATATTGTCGCAAAAGGAATTCGTAACACGGTTGGGTTTGACTGGAAGCCCGACACAGGCGAGCTATGGTTTACCGACAACGGTCGGGATCAAATGGGCGACGACGTGCCAAAAGACGAACTCAACAAAGTATCAAAAACTGGTGAAGACTTTGGTGCTCCTTATTGTTGGGAAGACGCGATCCAAGACACCGACGTAAGCCCCAAAAAAGACTGCTCGCTGTTTACCAAACCCGTGGTTAACTTAGCTCCTCATGCGGCGGCATTGGGTATGCGTTTCTACACCGGGTCCCTGTTTCCGGCAGAATATAAGAACCAGATCTTTTTTGCCGAACACGGGTCATGGAATCGTGCAACGCCAATTGGGTATCGCATAATGCTCGTCCGGCTAGACGGCGATCGCGCTGTTTCGTACGAGCCGTTTGCCGAAGGGTGGCTTGGTGCAAACGGCGAGGTAACCGGTCGCCCGGTGGATGTTGCGACCTGGACCGACGGCAGTTTGCTGGTATCAGACGACAAAGCAGGCGCTATATACCGGATCTCGTACAGTACTCGGTAATCGATTGGTATAGAATTAATATATGCTCACCACCGGTATAATCGCATTCCGCGAATTTTTGGAAGCGTTTCTCATAGTAGGCGTATTCTTGGGAATTTCGCGTAAGCTAAAGCTTAAAAAAGAACTCGAAATTGGCCTTGCTGCGGCTTTGGGGGTCGTGCTCTCATTAGTGCTTTCGATCGTCACATACACCGTTGGTGATCGTGCTCGTCATATCTTCAACGTCCAGAATGCCGAATTTTTGGAAAACTATCTCTTAGTATTCTCGGGTCTCTTTATCTCGTACGTTATTTTCTCGCTCCATAAAACCATGCGCCGCGATCGCGGAGGTAAGCTGTTGATTGCACACAAAAAACTCCAAGAAAACGCATTTGATCTGTCGCTCTTTTTCACCATTGTCTTCATGGTGTTTCGCGAGGGGTTTGAGATAGCCTTGTTTACCGCGAGTGTGTCACTGTTTTCGGACTTTATGCAAAACGTAGGTGGACTCCTATTGGGGTTTGCCGGTGCCGCAATTGTCGGTATTTCGACGTTTTTCGCCTACATTAAACTTCCCATCGGTAAGGTCTTTAAATACACCGGATACCTCATTATTTTGCTCGGCGCGGCGCTTACTCAGATTGGTATAACGGAGCTCTTTGAGCTGTACTTCAACATCCACATTTCAGACCTCGTTTCGTTTCATTTGTTCTTTTTGCCTGACGAACATTCGGTTGTGGGGCACTTTATCCGCTCCTTTACCGGACTCGATCGAGAGTTCAGTTTGGCCCGTCTGGGCCTGATGGCTGCCTACATAGGCGTGATCTATATCCTCTTTATGAGGCAGAAAACGCATATTCCCCCCACACGGCGTGAAAATAGCGTATAATTAACTCTGTACTCATTCAATCTGGATCAACTCTCGATTGAAGCAGTACACTGCATGATAGGAGGTGATTCATATAGATAACAATAAAATATTCGTCGGTAGTCTTCCTTGGGCAATTAACAGCGATTCACTCGCAGAAATTTTCGCTCAGTATGGGGAAATCGTCGAATCAACCGTAATCACTGATCGTGACACAGGTCGTTCAAAAGGATTTGGTTTCGTAACGTTTTCAAGCCCTGAAAGCGCTCAAAAAGCACTTGAAATGGATGGACGTGAAGTCGAAGGCCGTAAGATCGTAGTTAACATCGCAAAACCGCGCGAACCCCGTAATGACGGATTCCGCCGCGATGACCGTTTTAAACGTGGTCACTAATCAATAGCCAATTTTTTTAAACAAGAGAATGCCGATGAATCAAACATATAGTAATCCGTGCATACGGTGCGGTCGTGAAAGGATAGTCTCCAAAACGTCTAAAGAGCGTGTTGGTAATTCTGTTATTGTCACCACTTTAACCGTATGCCCGGATCCGGCTTGTCAGAAAGAAGTTGAGCGAGAAAATCGCCGGATGCGCGACAAGAAGCTCGCTATGAAACGTAAAAGTGAAGAGCGCGCCGAACAACGAAAAGCCACTAGAGACGCAGTCCGCGCGGCAAAAAACGCTTAACCTCCCCTTCAAATCCAAATACCCTCCCTTTTTTGTCAATCCCCAGCCAGAATTACCCCAATGACACTCCCCTCCTCGATCAAGTATTTGAGGCTAAAACACACCAGCAAGCTAACATTAATGCTTGCAGCCCTTGACAGAACCTGGGGGTCCATGATATAATATGACTTAGGTTTAAGGATACATATCTGCTTAAATCTTCGTTTCGTTTAGTCTTCTTTACAGAACTACGTAAACTGAATCACTCAAAATCACGACGGTCATGAACAATTGTTTTCGAAAGGACCAGTCACGAGAAGAGCCCCGTAAATCCATAAGCGTTTTACGAGTGTAAATCACCGAGAGAATTTAGGCAGATATCTATTCTTAAGCGCCACCCCGCCTTTACATTGGAGGCGGTTTTTTTTTAGGCTTGCATCCGCACAAAAAAGTCTTTACTATGGAATATAATGCTCGTCCGTGTAATAATCACCAACACTCCCCTTTCAAGGCGTACCGTTCGCTTCATGATTAAGATGACCGTGATTTCAGCCCTTATGTATTTTTTCGGTGTGGTGAGCCTCGCCGCGGTCTTCACGTTCTACGGTATAACTAAGCTTCTTTCTCGCCGCAACACCCCCCAGTTTTCCTATAAAAAATCACGCCCTCTTAAGAAAAAAGCTTCCTAGATTTTGATCTCAACGCAAGGCTACCGCGTGAACCTCGTAGGTTCACAGGGTAGGCTCATGTTGAGTATGAAAAAGCGCGTGCATTTAAGAAGAAGACCCACCGCGTCGTTAACGAACAGGATGGTATAATAGAGCCTCATGGAAGGCCAAATAATATATCGTATCGGACTCGCTGTTGTATTAGGTGCTTTTATAGGTCTTGAGCGGCAGATCCATCAGACGAACGAAATTGGCAATAAAAAAGGAAGTGAAATTGGTCTCCGCACCTTTTCTCTCATTGCGCTCTTGGGTGCAATCGCGGGTCTTCTTTCACCACAACTGCCCGTTCTGGCTGGGTCTCTTGGCGCTTTTATGGGTCTTCTGATATTCTTTTACTACTTTTTTGATAGCTGGTTTACCCGTGACTACGGATTTACGACCGAAATGGCTATGGGGTATGTCTTCTTAATGGGGTATCTGTTAGGTGTCGCTGTGCTGTCACCCCTTCTCTTAGTCGGGATTACGATTTTGGTGGCGGTTATATTGTCACGTAAGGACATGATTCACAAAGCGACTGAAAGCATTCACCGCAAAGAATTACAGTCGTTTACGTCATATCTCGTGATTGCGCTCATTATCCTGCCTCTTCTGCCTGACAGGTCATTTGCCATAACTGATATTCCGTTTGTTGGTGAAATAGCGAAGGAGATTGGCACTAATCGGGCGCTCAGTGCCCCTTTTTTAAACCCTCACACGCTGTGGCTGTACGTTGCACTCATCTCCGGGGTCGATGTAGCAGGGTATATTTTAGAGCGAGTCGTAGGGCAAAAAAAAGGATGGTTCTTGACGAGTCTGGTGGGTGGGCTTATTTCTTCGACCGCCACAACGTATTCACTCGCCAAAGAATCAGTCGGGTCGAAGATCCCGCGGTTACTGGTGAGTGCCGCAATCTTGGCTAATTTGGCGTCGTTTGTACAGATTGCGGCACTCATGGCGCCGCTTAACAAAGAGCTGTTTGCACGTACTCTGCCTGTACTTGGCATGATAATGCTCGGTGGCGGCGCAGTATGTGCGTGGTTTCTTCTGCGCCGCACCACTGCTGATGTACCAGTAAAAAGCAATGCGGTGCGAAAGGCCACAAAATCGTCTTCGCATCGTTTGTTTAGCATCTATCCTGCCCTCAAATTTGTTGGTTTGTACTTGGGAATTAGCATTATTTCAAAGCTCGCGTATAGCTTGTTTGGAACAACCGGATTCATTGTCTCGATGGGTATTGCGGCGCTTACCGGCATGGACGCCGTTACGGTCGCCCTCGCTCAATTTGCCGGCGGCCAGATAGACTATCGTCTTGCACTGGCGGCATTCGTATTCGCCAACTTCGTAAACCTTACGACCAAAGCCGTATTCTCATTCACCGCCGGCTCACGTGAGTTTGGCGTTCGTTTCCTCATGGGGAGCGTTGCGATGTCTGCTGCGGGGGTCTTGGGCATCCTTCTCTTCTGAGTGGTAAAATAGGTACCTATAGGAGAGGTCGCATAGTTGGTCTAGTGCGCAGACCTGGAAAGTCTGTACATTCGCAAGGATGTCGGGGGTTCGAATCCCCCCCTCTCCGCAGAATCGGGTGTACAATCATCCTCAGCGTATGTCCGAACGCATTACTGCAGGGACGATATCGGGATGTGCAGAACGCACAATCGAAGTGCACAGTGCGGTTGAAATGTTCGCTGGAGGATATGAGCGAAAGAAGTACCTAGAAGGCACATTGGGAACAAAACATATTTCACTTGTCGAGCGCTCTGGTTCCCCCGAAAAACTTCAATACTACGCAAGACACTGGCAGGCTTTTAGAGATATTGGCTTGCCGGTTGTACCTACCTTAAGAACAAGTTCGAGCGGAAGTTTACTAGCGACGGATCTTAA
>JACOTV010000027.1 GCA_016178125.1 Candidatus Microgenomates bacterium
ATTTCGTATTCGGTATTTAAGAATATGCGCCAGGGCAGTGTGTCATCGGCCGATACCACCCCAGTTGTTGTTGATAGTAATGCCCCAAATGCAGATAAAGAAGACACGAGTGGTCCTCGTACCGAGGAATGCCCGATGAATGGTGTTATGTATACCAAAGGGCAGAAAGCAAAATGGGAAAATCGTCGGCCTCTCTTGGTCGCAATCGAAAATCATACCGAAGCGCGTCCTCAGTCGGGTCTTTCAAAAGCAGATGTAGTATATGAAGCCGTAGCAGAAGGCGGCATCACCCGATTCCTCGCTGGCTACTACTGCCAGGATGCTAAACCGATCGGACCGGTTCGCTCAGCACGTATATATTTCTTAAAGCTCGTGCAAGGATATGGTGACCATCCACTATATGCACATGTAGGCGGTGCAAATACTCCGGGACCTGCGAATGCACTGGGCGAGATCCAAGACATGGGATGGGAAGCATACAATGACATGAATCAATTTGCCGTTCCATTCCCTTATTATTATCGTGACTATGAGCGTCTCCCGAATCGTGCAACCGAACACACCATGTATTCATCTACTCCTAAACTTTGGGAGTATGCTGCAAAGCAGCGTAAGCTCACCGAAGTTGACGCAAAGGGCAAAAAATGGAACGCGTCATGGACCCCGTGGCAATTTGCCGACGATGCATCAGTTGCGTCTCGTGGAACTACGGCCAAGATTGATTATGCGTTCTGGTCTACTAATGACACAGATAACTACAAAGTAGCATGGACCTACGATAAAGCGACAAACAGTTATGCGCGTGCTAACGGAGGAACTGCACATATCGATAAAGACACCGATAAGCAAATTACGTCTAAAAACGTTGTTATTGCGTTCGCCAAAGAGTCAGTCGCAAACGATGGATACGACGCTGGGCAGCATCTGCTCTATGGTATCATCGGTTCAGGTGAAGGACTCGTGTTTCAGAATGGTAAATCTATTAAAGTCACCTGGAAGAAGCCAACAGAGGAAGATATGATTAGATTCTATGACCCCGCCGGGAAAGAGGTTAAATTCGTCAGAGGACAGATTTGGGTAAGCGTCCTCCCGACCGGGAACAAGGTAAATTATTAAAAACTCGATTATTGTATACTGTTCTTCATGCTACTTAAGCACATAATTCCTTCTAAAACTCGGCTGAAAATACTCGAGCTTTTTTTCCATAGTCCACAAGAGCAGCATTATTTGAGAGAGGTCGTGCGCCTTATTGGCGAGGAAGTAAATGCGGTAAAGCGCGAGCTCGATATTTTAGACAACGAAAAACTGCTCACGAAGGAACGACGGCTTAATAAAGTCTTCTATACCCTTAATAAACACTATCTTCTTTATGACGAATTCATGCGCATTTTTGCGAAGTCAGATACGCTTGGAACGGCGATTTATAAAAACCTTTCCAAATTAGGAAAGGTAAAGTTTATCGCCGAATCCATGAAATATGCCAAGCGCCAAGCAATTAAAGAAGACGAGGTGTATCTCCTTGTTGTCGGTACGGTTGTCGTTCCCGAAATTTCTGCTATTATTTCTGAAATCGAGAAGGAGTTTGGGCGCGAAATAAATTATACGGTAATGACCGATGATGAATTCGCATTCCGTAAGAAAAATAATGACCCCTTCTTATGGAGATTTTTAAAATGCCCCAAAATCATGTTAGTCGGCTCAGAGGATGATCTCGTCAAGTAACGGTTGATCACGAAGCTTCGACAGCTCGAACAATAACCATATGAAGTTCTTCAAAACGATTCTTTTTATATCCGTTGTACTTCTGGTGATATGGATCGACCTTCCTGCAAAAATAGGAAAACAACCCGTCGGATCACGTCTTGGACAAAAATATTTTACTACTCACTTGGGACTCGACCTAAAAGGTGGTAGCCATTTCGTGTTTCAAGCCGATACAACCGGTGTTAAACCACAAGATTTGGAAGATACGCTTAACTCAAGCCGCGATATTATTGAACGACGGGTAAATTTTTTCGGTGTCTCTGAGCCGTCGATACAAACGCTTAAAGTTGGTAACGCATATCGCATAACGGTTGATCTGCCGGGAGTCGAAAACACCGCAGAAGCAGTTAGCCTGCTTGGCAAAACGGCGCAACTCACCTTCCGTGAAGAAATGCCGCTTGATCCAAAATATGCGACTCTGGCGGCGCTTATGAAGTCATACAATCCAAAAGCCTCCTTAACCGGAAAAGACATACAAAAAGCGTCAGTAGTATACGATCCACAGACTGGCAAGCCGCAAGTCCAGCTTACGTTTACGGTCTCGATTAATTCTGGGGCCCTTCCATTGCCTATCAAACTGATAGAACAGCGTAGCATTGGACCAACCCTCGGAGCTTCTGAGATTCAGAAAAGTGTATATGCAGGGGCAGTCGGTCTGATGTGCGTCATGTTCTTCATGATTCTGTATTATGGGCGTCTTGGATTTATAGCATGTGCAGGACTTATCGTCTATGGAGCGTTATCGTACGCCTTGTTTAAGGCGATTCCGGTGACGCTGACTCTTTCCGGAATCGCCGGCTTCATCCTTTCAATCGGCATGGCAGTCGATAGTAACATCCTTATTTTCGAGCGTATAAAAGAAGAAATGCGAAAAGGCCGCGATCGTCGCTCGGCTATCAGACTTGGATTTGGTCGGGCAATCGACGCCATTAAAGACGCCAACATAACCACATTACTTGTCGCTTTTATATTGTTCAATCCTCTAAACTGGGAATTCCTTCCCCAATTTGGACTCGTTCGTGGATTTGCATTGACCCTCGCTATTGGCGTAATTATGAGCTTATTCACTGGCGTGATCGTTACGAGAAAATTGATAGAAGTTTTTTATAAAGCAAAATAAAT
>JACOTV010000009.1 GCA_016178125.1 Candidatus Microgenomates bacterium
AAAACGCGCTTAAAGAGGCCGGTTCGCCAGTCGTCGAGACCGAAATCCGCGCCGTTGCCGCCAAGTTTCTCTTAACCAAAGATACGGTGTATAGCAAAATTGGTAGCCTGAGCGAAGGCCAGAAAGGCCTCGTTTCGTTCGCCCGCTTATCGCTCCTTAAACCCGGCCTCCTCATACTCGACGAACCTACGAATCACATAAACTTTAGGCACTTACCCATAATCGCCGAAGCTCTCGACAAATACGAAGGCGCTATGGTCCTCGTCTCGCATCTTCAAGAATTCGTGTGGCAAATCCGAATCGATAAGACGCTGGAGTTGGGATAAAAACTGCATATTGCCCAAACCATTCTCGATGTAGTGAATAGAGATATATTTCAAAAAATAGCCTCAACTTAGCCTCAGGCATTCCACCTTCGAGGTGAAATGCGATTATACACAGAATGTTACTACGGAAATGCTTAAGAAATTCTCTGCTCATTTTGAACCACCTGAAAACGAAGGTGAAGACATAATTCAGTAATTTTTTTTGCTACAATCTGCACATGAATGAAGTGAAGATCGATGAGAGCTGGAAGCAAACGCTTTCTACCGAATTTACGAAGCCCTATTGGGAGGAACTGTCGGGGTTTGTGAGGCAACAATACCTAGAAAAAACGGTGTATCCGCCGCCTAAGAATGTGTTTCGGGCGTTTGATTTGTGTCCGTTTAACGAGGTCAAGGTCGTGATCGTTGGGCAAGATCCGTATCACGGCGCCCGACAGGCGAATGGGCTGTGTTTTGCGGTCAATGACGGCGTGAACCTTCCCCCATCGCTAAAAAATATTTACAAAGAAATTCAGAGTGATTTAGGAGTGACTCCCCTACCCAGTGGCGACTTGTCGCGGTGGGCAAAACAGGGGGTCCTTATGTTAAATGCGGTGCTGACGGTCGCGGCCGGCGCCCCCGCGTCGCACGCCGGCCGCGGGTGGGAAACGTTTACCGATGCTGCGATCATGGCCTTAAACGAACACCGCGAACATATAGTGTACTTATTGTGGGGAAAGTACGCGCAGAACAAGGGCTTAGTCATTGACCGCCAAAAGAACCTCGTATTAACGAGCGGTCATCCGTCGCCGTATTCAGCGCATTTGTTTCATGGAAATCACCACTTTAGTCAAGCAAACGCATATCTCAAAGAGCACGGAATTGGAGCCATTGACTGGCGGTAAATCTGTATAATGAATTTAGTCGCATGAAAATCAAAGCAATCGTCGCCGTACTCATAGTCATTTCGATTATTTTGACCATTCTCCCGCTTATTAATAAAGGCGGCCCCGGCCCCAAAAAATACGCGGCTGTAGGCATGCCTGCGCCAACTCACGTGCCCATGCCCGACGATAAATATGATCCCAAAGATATCAACCACGACGGTGCAGTAAACGACCCCGACGCGTTCCTTATTCATCGCAACTTGGGGTGCAAGTCGACCGACAAATGTTGGAAAGAACGCGTTGGCTTAACCAATAACAGCGACAACCCCATTTACGCCTCAGACTTAGACCTCAACCATGACAACCAAGTCACGCAGGCCGACGCCGACCTCGTTCCTAAGGGCCAATAGCCTCAAATTGCCCCTGAGTGGTCCAAAACGGCTCAAACTGTGGTATAATATATACGTTGCATTGATAGAGTCTGCATTACCAAAGAAGGTAATATATTTATAACCTGCGGAGTCTGTCTACTTAATTATTTTTTTCCTGCAACGAAACCAGTTATTTATGTATAAATCCAATGGTGGATCCCGTGGAGGATCCAAATTCTCGTTTAGTAAAGGGAGCCGTTTTGCCCCCCGTAAGAATTTTCATGGCGGACGTTATAGTTCACGCAGTGGTGTGAACGACGTCTCAAAATATGTGCGTGGTGCAGAAGCCGCCCCTACCGAAGAAGCCGTCAAAGCAAGCATGCTCTTTAGCGATATGCCGTTAAGCGATATCGTGAAAGCCGCGATTGTACGTCGTGGGTTTGAGCATCCTACTCCTATTCAGGAACAGGCTATTCCCCATATTATGGAAGGAAAAGACGTTATTGGTATCGCAAATACCGGAACGGGTAAAACCGGCGCGTTTCTGCTTCCTCTGCTGGAAAAAATCCTAAAAGATCGCAACCAAAAAGTGCTTATCGTTGTGCCTACCCGTGAACTTGGGACACAGATTCGCGATGAATTGCGTGAATTCTCAAATAATATGGGAATTTACTCGAGCTTGGTCATCGGTGGTGCTAACATGCACGCACAGATTACCCAGATTCGCCGTAATCCTCACTTTGTGATCGGTACGCCCGGACGTCTGAAGGATCTTATCGAGCGCCGTGTGCTTAATTTGTCAAACTTCCACAACGTGGTTCTTGACGAAGTAGATCGCATGGTCGACATGGGATTCATCCAAGACATTCGTCACCTGATTTCGCTTCTTCCTAAGGAGCGTCAATCATTGTTTTTCTCGGCGACCATTTCGCCCCAGATTAACAGCATCATTCAGACTTTTCTTATGAATCCGGTAACCGTCTCGGTGCGCACCCGTGAGACCTCAAAGAACGTTCATCAGAACGTCGTGAAGGTCGAACCCGGAAGCACCAAGATCCGCACCCTTGAAGGACTTCTTGAAAAAGAGGAACTCAAGAAAGTGCTTATCTTTGGCCGCACCAAACACGGTGTTGAGCGCCTCTCAGGGCACCTGTAGCTCGCGATACGGTTATTTAAGAATAACTCGGTCGATATTCTCGTCGCAACCGACGTCGCCGCACGCGGCCTCGATATTGCCGACGTAACGCACGTCATCAACTACGATGAACCGGCGACATACGACGATTATATTCACCGCATCGGACGCACCGGCCGCGGCGACAAAACGGGCCATGCGCTCACCTTTGTCGACTAACGCCTGAGGCGTGTCTGTTGTGAGGCTGTTATAATAGTAAGCCTATGTTTCCGCTCTACGACAACACGCCGCGCCGAAGCTTCCCCTGGGTAAACTACCTCATTATTGCAGTGACCATTGCGGTATTTTTGGTACAGCTTGGCGCACCCGATATGGAGGCATTTATCCTAAAGTACGCCTTTGTGCCGAGTCATTTTAGCTTCTTTAACCCACAATCGTACCAATACGTTCTTTATTCGATCTTTCTCCATGGCAGCATTTTGCACATTGTCTCTAACTTGTGGTTTTTACGCGTATTTGGCGACAATGTAGAAGACGCAATGGGGCATTTTAAGTATTTGTTGTTTTACCTCTTAGGTGGCATAATCGCGGTGTTTTCTCAGTATCTCGTTGCCCCACACACCTCAATACCCATGATTGGTGCTTCGGGCGCCATCTCGGCCGTTTCTGGGGCATATTTCGTGTACTTTAGGAACTCCCGGGTCAAGACTCTCGTTGCGCTTTTAGTAATATGGACTGTGGTCGATTTATCGGCTTCGGTGGTTTTAGGCTATTGGTTCCTCATGCAAGTGCTGAGTAGTTTGGTTTCTTTGGCGGC
The DNA here is from genome assembly GCA_016178125.1 of Candidatus Microgenomates bacterium. Classification (GTDB taxonomy): domain Bacteria; phylum Patescibacteriota; class Microgenomatia; order UBA1406; family GWC2-37-13; genus JACOTV01. The sequence continues at coordinate 3,516 of JACOTV010000009.1, forward strand.
CGTTGACGGAGGCCAAGGAGGCGTTGCGTTCTTTGCCCATGTGGGTGGCTTTGCGTTTGGGTATTTACTTGCGCGCCTTACTGCACAGCGCGCTGCGGTATAATAGGGCTAGCCGATGTGGTGGAACTGGCAGACACGCAGGTTTTAGGAACCTGTGCTCGAAAGGGCGTGGGGGTTCAAGTCCCTTCATCGGCACTCAATCATGCAACCGAAAAAAACCATCGTAGTAGTTGCAACATGGCAGCAGTGGGTGAAGGCCAAGCGCGCTCGACTCTATCTGCATTCAACGATCGACAAGCGCCTTCAAGAAGTGGGATTCATACATTGCACATTCCCCCATCAAACCATGGAAATCGTGAGCCGCCGCAACGATAAGCAAGAAGACCTGGTACTTCTTTTGATAGATCCCGATAAAGTAAAAGCAGAGGTTAAGTACGAGCCGGCGTTTAGTGGCAGGCCGGGTACCTTCCCTCACATATATGGGCCCCTCAACACCGATGCGGTATATAAGGTTGTCGAACTCAGAAAAGATGCGACAGGAATGTATGTGCAGCCTGCAGATTTACCGGTATGATAATCACCAAAACCTCTCCCTTCACCCGTGAAGAAATTCAGAAAGTCCGCGAGCGTTATGACATATACATTAAAACCGTGATCGATCTTGAGCAAAAAGTGTGCGCCGCGGGGCCCGAGATGCATTTTGACGCCGAGCAGATTTTGTTGGAGCGCGGCAGCAACCAGTGGGCGCTGTGGGGCGGTGGGATTGATCTGGATACCCAGGCACTCGATTGTATATCGTTTATTAACATTCGTCCGCTTGATGGGAACCGTACAAAAGAAATAGAGAGTGAAAAGGTGCGGGAAAAGTTCTATACTCTTATGAAATACTTTTTTCGTGAAGTGTATGAATACTGATAAAATGCTCGCCGGACTTTCGATGGACTTAGCACGCGTAAGCATGGGCTATCGCCGAGGATCAGACAAAATGGCCGATCGCTTTTGCGACGAAGCACGCGCTCGTTGCATGGAGCTGCGTGACGCCGAACTGCAGTCCCATGTGCAAAAAATTATTGTAGAAATTCTACACGTCATGGAAGGAAGCGACAAAATGGCCATCGCCGAAAAGTCGCTCATGTATAGCAAGCTAATTCAGAACTATGTCACCCACGGCTCCCTCGAAGACCAGGTCAACTAACCGCTGGCGCTCGTGTAACTTCGAAGTGCAAATTTCCAGAATATGCGGGACACGCACAGCATTGCGATTGTTGCGAAAATAAGTTCCGAGACTTCATACAGCGTTGCCCGCCCCAACAGCATGCGTGTTGGTGTTGAAAGCGGTATCACAAGCGGAGAAACAAGAACGAATACTATTTCCCCCGCCTGCAGAAATGCATTTCGTGGATACCTTCCCAGGGTTCTAATGCTATAGAACAATTGGTTGATATTATCGAGTCTGGTGAACCAAATATTCAAGGTATTGATGGTAAAGAGAACCGAATACATAAGCATCACCCCCACGCCCGTTAAAATAACAAAACCTACGATGTGAGGCAGATCTACTCGGATGTGTAATTTGACGAGGAAGATGGCGGTAACGATAATCCCAATTGTCGTCCTAAAGAGCGCTGTTATATGCGCTTTTCTTAAGGAAACCATAAATTGCGAATCCACCGGTTTCAGAAATATCTCGTCGAGTTTGCCGTGATTTACGAGTTCCGAAAACTCCTCGAAATTTCGTGCGAATAAAAACGACACAAATCCAATAAAAAAGTTATAGACACAAGCAAGTATGATGAGTTCGTTTGCGCTCCATCCAAATACTCCTTTTGTGCGTAAGGTAAGCGCATACATCGAAAACACAGTGAGAAAACTCCACACCCCCGTCGCAACGAATATGCTCAGCCAGGTATCAAACCGAAACGCCAGCATGTTCTTGAGACCAATCGAACAAAATGAACGATATATCTTGAGGTGTCTTTTAATCATATTATTGCCCGACTCCCGAGAATTTATAGACCCCTCGTTTCCATAGGATTTTAAACACGCCGTAGAGGAGTAGTATCCAAACCCACTGCACGATTACAATTCGTATCATTTGGTCGATTGAAAGCGTTCCGAGGAATGCTTTAATTGGATAATAAATGATGTACGGAAATGGCGTAAACATGCTTATGTTATAGAGATTCCACGGTAGCAAATCGACGGGCATAATGTACCCACTGAACACCAGTATCAATACTTCCTGAGTTTCCAAAAGCGCATTAATATCGGTAAACCAGAATGCCAATATACCGGTGCACATTTTCAAAAAATACGAAACAAGAAAGGCGCCGATGGAGATCACTACGCCGAAGACTATCTTCTCCAGATTGTCGGTGAATTGTATATGCACCCCAAACGCGATAAATGCGAACACGGTAACGACCCCGATCAATCCTTGGATAACACGCCATGGTGTCTCAAGCGCAACCATGGTCCAAAGATAACTAATAGGTTTAAGCAATCGGGCTGCAATCTCGCCTTCTTTTATGTCGTGGTATGCCACTAATATTTCGATATGTGCCATCAGTACACTCATGGCGATTACTCCGAGCAAATAGTACGAGCGCATTTCAAGTAAACTCCACCCGCCGATAAGAGTACGTTTTTGAAAAGCACCTTGCCAAAAAAGAAGC
>JACOTV010000007.1 GCA_016178125.1 Candidatus Microgenomates bacterium
AGTGCTCTACCACTGAGCTAAGCGGCCAAATATAGGCGTGGGCCCCCCTTCGTCTGGGACTTCGGCGGGGCATAAGCGTCGCTAATTCCTTACTCCGTATCGGAAAGCGACGCTAATGTGGGCGCAGAAAGAATCGAACTTTCGGTCTCATCTTTATCAGAGATGTGTTTTAGCCACTAAACTATGCGCCCTATAAGCTCATATTATAACGGATTTATGCCCAATCTAACAAAGAAATTGCTCGCAATCAGTATTGCTTGATTCACATATCCCACGACACCTATCGAGTATGCATCGTCATTCGGGTTGTAATATCAGGCCACGGGGTTATAATAACTACTAAGAGTATTCTCCATTTGACTTCACCAAGAGCCTTTGTTTTAAATTAATACATCAGATAAGAGATGCATACCAATCTTATTTCACGCGGGTCCTATGATTTATTTTTCAGAGCTCAAAAACAAAAAGGTATTCACCGAAGATAATGTCTTTGTGGGTCGTTTACGCGATCTGGTGTTTCGTGCTTCCGAGAATCCGCTTATCACCAAAGTCCTCATCGTAAGTCAATCGAAAGAACAGATGATGATTCCTGTTGATTATCTTAAAAAAATGCACGGCGACTATGGCGATGTAATTCTGCGTAAGCACTACGAACTCCAAGCGCTTTCTGACGACGAAATGTTTGTCGGAAAGAATCTCCTAGACAACCAAATTATCGACATCGCAGGCGACAAAATGGTTCGGGTAAACGATGTTGCGATCCAAGAAAAGCCTGAATATATTTTGGCTGGGGTTGATATTGGCGTTTTGGGAATATTGCGGTGGTTCGGTCTTGAGGATCGGGCGAATAAAATACTTGCTGCATTTAAAGTAAACCTTACATCACGCTTCCTTTCGTGGGCCGATATCCAGACGCTCGAACTCACCCGGGGACACGTGAAGATTAAAAAAGAGCAAACCAAACTCGATAAAATTCGTCCCGAAGACTTGGCTGACTATCTTGAGCAAACCAACGTTTCAAACATCAGTAGCATTATAAAAATGCTCGACGTGCAGCGTGCGGCAGACGTTATTAACAATCTAAACTTAAACTATCAAATCGAACTGTTCAAACAATTCAGTATCGAAGAGGCGGCAAAGATTGTCAAACATATGGACGCCGAAGAATCAGCCGATGTACTCGCCTCGCTCACTAAGAGTCGACGTGCGAAAATTATGGAACTGATCGATGAAAAATCACGAAAAGAAATTGAATACTTGCTGCATCTTTCCAAGTCCCCAGTCGGCGACATCATTACGACCGAATATACTACGGTGAATCCGCATCAGTCCGTGCGCGAGGTCATTGATCAAATACGACAAGTGACGCGCGAATTTAATGACATGCATTATGTGTATGTCCTCAACAAAGATGAACAGTTAGTCGGCGTATTTAGCTTGCACGAGCTCCTGCTTCAGCAATTAGACGCCCAGGTCTATAAATTCATGAACCCAAATGTAACCGTTGTATACCTCTCTACTCCGGAAAGTGTCGTCCTACGAAAATTACTGAAATATAAATTGTATGCCCTTCCGGTAATCGACAGTGAACGGCATATTATTGGTCTCGTAACGTTCGACGACGTCAGCGAGCTCATCCATAACATACGATGAACATTCGCGAAAGAATCCATCGATTTCGCCGTCGGTTTTTGTTATTCCTCATGGTCTTGGGACCCGGTCTTATTACCGCAATTGCCGATAACGATGCGGGAGGCGTCGCGACATATACCGTCGCAGCCGCAACGTTTGGCATCGCCTCACAGTTTCTTATTGTCCCAACCACTATGCTTCTGGCCCTTACTCAAGACATCGGTGCCCGCATAACGGTCGTCACCCGCAAAGGAATTGCAGACCTAATCCGCGAACAATATGGCATAAAAATATCGATCCTCGTTTTTACGTTTTATTTTGTCGTGAATCAAGGCGTCGTACTGCAAGATATCAGCGGTCTGAAGGCGGCATACGGACTCTTTAAATTCCCCTGGCAAATTCCCCTGATTATCACGTGTATCATACTCGTCCTTTCGGTTATCAAGTTTAGTTACAAACGGCTACAGCAAATATTTTTTCTTCTCATTGGTTTTTATATCTCCTATGTCGTGGTCGCGCTTATCATAAATCCCGATTGGGTTGCGGTGTTTAAGGAAACAGTATTCCCCCAAAAGATAAAAATGAATTTTAGCTTTTGGTTTTCGATTATTGCGGTACTTGGTACAACGATCACAGCGTGGGGTCAGTTTTTTGTTTCGAGCTATATCAACGATAAAAAACTTTCCATAGATCAACTCAAATATGAGCGACTAGAAATATATGTTGGGGCGATTCTCACTAACGGGCTGTCATTTATGATTGCCGTCGCGGTGGCCGCAACACTGTTTACCAAAGGAATACGCGTTGAGGGCGCTGCCGAGGCAGCTATCGCACTTAAACCGCTCGCCGGTGAGTTTGCATATGTACTCTTTGCGGTGGGTTTGTTTGGGGCTTCGATACTCGGGTTAACGGTCGTTCCCCTCGCCACCGCATATGTGTTTGCCGAGTTTTTTGGATTTGAGGGGAGCTTAGATACCGACTTTAAGAAGGGAAAATTGTTTTATATGTTTTTCATTGTGCAGATTGCGGTGGGCATGATTGCCGCACTATTTCCTGCGGTGAATCTTTTTCAGCTGACGCTTTATGTGGACTTTTTAAACGGCGCCATGTTGCCCGCCATTTTCTTCTTCCTTATTAAATTTTCCGAGGACAGGGGCATTATGGGAGACCACGCAGTGAAGGGATTTTCGAGTATTTTCCTTCGGGTGGCCGCCGTTCTTATTACCGTTGCTGTTGGGATTTCGATATATGGAAAAATCTTCAAAGTTATCTGATCTTGAAGAATCGGTCACAACTGCGTATAATATACTTTTAGTAGTTCTCCTTGTTCCAGTGCTATGAAAAAACTTATTGTGGTCGCTGATTGGGCTGCTGATTCGGTTAATTGTCAAGAAATTCGGACTGCCGTTGAGGGTAATCTGAAGGATCCTTCAAACCCTAATATCACCTTTGTTGCCTCGACCCCCTCGAGCATTCATACCGCATTTATTGTTCAGCAATTGACAGAAATCGAAAACCGTTACGGTCGCCCAGGCGATACCGTGCTCTTTCAAAATACCGATCCTCGTCTTCAGACCAAAGAAGGCGTTGAAAAGGCCAAAGGAGCCGACTTTATCGTTGTTCGTTTGCAAACCGGCATGTATATATGTGGACCTAATGCAGGCTACGACTTCTCACTTATCAAGCCGCTTATTGAAGAAGTATTTGTTTATCAGCAGCTTGACAAAGGCTCACAGTTTCGTTCGCGTGATTTATATGCACGCGTTTGCGCACACCTTATGGACAGCATGGAAGACGACATGGATCTTGTCGAGGCCGATCCCGGTATAATCCCCGATCTAAAAGGAGCATATATTGCACACATCGATAGTTATGGGAATATGAAAACAACCATGACTGGCGAGGATCTTAAAGGGAAAGTTGAGATCGGTGAAGAAATAGATATCACCATAAACGGGGTAACTAAAAAAGTAACCTATACCCATAACCTCTTTGGTGCAGGTGTAGGAAAACTCGTCATCTATCCAGGATCTTC
>JACOTV010000001.1 GCA_016178125.1 Candidatus Microgenomates bacterium
ATGACGATTAAGAAAGCATTTGAACGCAAAGAAATAGCGGTAACCCTCATTCTTCCGGTTCGTGCATTCGGTGAGGTCCAGATTAACCCGCAAGCGGGCCCCGACCCACAGACAGCCGCATATTTTCTGCAGAATGCAGACCAAGTAAAGCAGTTTGCGTTTCATTCGAGTCAGCCCAATGCACCTCCGACCAAAGTAGAACTAGCAAAGAAAAAAGCAGCCTCCAAAAAAGCGAATAAAAGTCTGCCGATTTATCTTTCAGTATTTGGATTTTTGCTTTTGGTGCTCGTACTCGTTGTTGTTTTGTCGCGACAGCCTCCACCGAATAAACCTATCGCTACAACAGCATCGGCAGAAGCGCCAGCGGCGGCGATTGCCCCGCCAGCGTTGGTGCCTGAAGCATCTGCTCCGGCAGTCCTCGATCACACAGCCCTCAACATGCAGATCAAGGTGCCACCTCTTTTTCGGACAAAAGCCGACGAAATTAAAGGTCGGCTCATCGCCGCAGGATACACAACTGTCGACATCGTAGAAGGAGTCGCTGGCGAAAAAACAATCTTATTCCTCGATAAATCAAAATTGAGCGACGCTCAACGTGCCGCGCTCGTTAGCGAAATGAAAACGTATTTCACCAACTTTTCAGTGCAAGAAGTAGAGCAATCGCAATACGCAATCCAGCTTGTTGCCGGGAAGGAACTGTAAGTCGGCTTGACAAGCGTTTGGCATTTCTCTTTAATGAATATATATGAAAAAATTTCAGAGAAAATCGGGTTTTACCCTTATCGAGCTTTTAGTAGTTATCGGTATCTTGGCGGTGTTACTTGCAATCACGCTTATTGCAATCAATCCACAGCGTCAATTCCAACAGACAAACAATACCAAGAGGTCGTCTGACGTGAACGCGATTCTTAACGCGATCACCCAGTATGCAGTTGATAACCGTGGAACGTTGCCAACGGGCATCAATGTCACCGCGCAAACAATTGCGGCAACAGCGTTTAATACGATGTGCACACAGCTTGTGCCACAATACATCGCTGCGCTTCCAGTTGATCCATTGACCAACAATGGGACACCGATTGATTCGTCAACATGCACGGGCACCACATGGAGCACGAATTACACAGTTCAGCAGGTTGCGACAAGTAATCGCATAACAGTGGCTGCACCGTCTGCCGAGCTGAGTGCAACGATCGAAGTCACGAGATAAGTCCACTCTTCATTACGAAGTTAAAAACCCCGGTTAATCACCGGGGTTTTTGGTTGAAGCAACGACTTCCCACACGGTATGTCGCTTTTTGCTGATCCGATAGTCCCACCATCCCAAGGTGCGGCTTGTTCCCTCGAGGCTGGCAGTCACCGCGATGAGAAAAAATGTAGAGATACGCGGATTTTCACGAATGACGGCCATAAGCGCGGTCAGGATGGATCGAATTCGATAGGTGGATACTTCGTAGCTTTGCTCATGTTTAACCGCGAGATGGCCGTTGTAGATGCGTCTGCGTTGGCGTATAAAGTCGGATATCGTTGAAGGAGCTTTATTATGCACCTCGGCACGGGGAACATACACGATTCGATACCCTTGTCCTCGGATCAAAGGCTCAATGTTCGCCTCGTCGACGCTCGACAAAAGGGGTATGCGCTTGAATATTTTTCTGAAAGCGATGACTTCGCCCATTTTGGGAGATTCAAGCGATATGCGGTGGTGTAGGTCCCATAAAAGGCGCGCGGCCCGGGTGGCGAGGGTATTGGTGCGGTTAACCGGTACGGGCCGCGCGCCGGTCATACCCACTTCGGGACTCCTGAACTTGCCAACGAGCTCTTGAATTACAGTAGGAGTTAGTATGAGATCGCCTCCGACCAATACCAAAATGTCCGAGGTCGATCGTTCGATGAACTTATTTACGGCAGAGGCTTTTCCTTGGCGTTTGCGTTCTTTCATGAGCGTGATCCGTTTGTGTCGTTTCATATACTGATTCACGATTTTTACCGTGCGATCGGTTGTCCCTGAGGCAATAACGATTATTTCTTCGATGCGGACTGATTTAAGGCGCTGAGAAAAAAGTGAATCAAGCAGCACGCCGATATTTTTTTCTTCGTTATATACGCAGATACCTATGGAACAGGTGGGTTTTTTCATACGCGAGCAACTATGCGTATCTGTCGGGCACGGAGCATAAATGCCCACAGAAATGAAGCAATACTATAAATAGGCATGAGTTGTTTAGGAATAAAACGGTAGTAGTAAATACTTAACGGGAACCACGCTCGCGTTAATATATCGATTTTTTCGATGCGGTAACCGCAATGATTAAATAGATTTCCGAGAAGGAGCGGTGTCCATGTGTAGAGATGCTTGTTGATATCGTGAGGATCATATTTTTTATCATTTCTCCAATCGTTGATTGGAACTACGTGGACGGCATACCCACCTTTCTTAGTGCGTTTTCGGAGTTTGGTGAGTATCTCTGCTGGGTTTTCTAAATGCTCAAGGGAATGATGTGAAATAACCACGTCGAATTTGACGCGGCTGGGTATGTCATAGACTTCACTATACATAGTGATACCACGTTTTTCGGCTTCTCGTCGAACAACGGGATTAATGTCGACGCCTGCGCGGCGGCGGCAAGTGAGGCGCTCAATTATATAGCCGCCGCCGCATCCAAAATCCAAAACGGAATCATCATTTTTAATGTACGGCTGGAATTTCCATGTGTCTAGAGCTCCCCCTAATTCACCTGATTTTTTTTGCCATTCGTAGTACTTTTTACCGTAATGATTGCTCATAGACATACTTCAAAAAAGAATAGAATGTTCGATACGATTTATTGGCGTCAAACCGTTTCATGGTGACCGAACGGATATGCCGGCTCTTAAAACGTGTCGGTTTGAAATGAACTATAGCAGATTCGAGAGAATCATATTTAGTAACAAGAATGCCAGTATGTCGATCCACGATATCGCGATTTCCCGGGATGTCATATCCAATAACCGGCAACCCACAATATTGAGCTTCAAGCGCAGTATAGGGGAGGCATTCCCAATTGCTCGTTGAGATAAATGCGTCGTGGCCACGGTACTGTTTTGCAAGTGCTGATGGGTCAAGATGCGAATGCCAAATTACATTATCCCTGGTATGAGTCAATTGCTGTATTTCTTGTCGAAGTGCGCCGTCGCCGACTATGGTCCATGCCACTCGGCGGCGCGCACTTTTAATTAGTTTGATTAACTCATCACACCCCTTGTCGGGGGTCAGTCTCCCAATCCACAGCAACCGCAAAGATGCTCCTGCTTTATGCGACGCAGGTCTAAAAAGCGAAGAATCAACGGGATTATATATTTTCTGGAGGGGTTTATTGGGGAACCAGTGATTTATAGTCTCCCGATGAAACTCGTTTAATACATGGAACCCTGAAGCTTGTTTTAGAAGTGATCGATAATAGAATGACGAATACAGCACATTGTGAATCTGAGACTGAATAGTGGGTGTTCTTGCATAGTGAATGGGTGTATGGAATCCGATCACCACCGGAGGAAGGCGATGGGTAATTCGCGCAAGTGATAATAGTGTTAGGTCGAGGATATCGTTCTTGCTGTAAATGAGATCAAATTCAGAAAGTAGCGCTGCTACTTGGCTGATCGTGTGTCCGGTCGGGTGTGTTGCCTTCTTTGAACCAGTCAGTGTCTCATTTCGTAAGAAATATGTTGAATACATACCCTGAATTAACTGAGCAGTCTTTTCGTCAAATGATATGACCTGTGTCTTGGCCGAGGGGAATCGCTTTGAGAGTCCTGTCGTGATTTCTGTATAAAATTGCGCGAGTCCGCCACCAAAGGTCATGGGGAGATAATTAAAGAATGCTACTTTCATAGTCTGCGACATGATATACGATCACAAGGTGAGACGGTATTGTTTCTGAAGCACTTCGTCGATGTTTTTTTGAAATCGCTTTTGGTAATCGCTACGGTATTGGCGTAATGTTGCGGTTGAGGTTTTACATCGGCTTGCGATTATGTATCGCTGTACATAAAACGTATTCCATACAGGATAAATATCGATTGCTTGATTGATGTTATAAAGCGCTGCCGTGCAATCGTTATACCCTTTGTAAAGACTTAGCGCGAGTCCGGCATATGCTCCCGAATTTTCTTCATCACGCCACAGTGCAAGGCGGTAGAACTGTTCGGCTGCTCTGGGATCTTTATAATGAGTGTCTAAGAAATCACCGATGCGTACATGACCGTTTGCGTAGATTAAGGGAATTTCGGTAGCAACTAGATTTTGCTCTGCAAGAGTCAGTGCTTGCCTGCGCGTTCGGTGAAGTTTGCGCACATCTTCGGTCACGAGTTTTATATAGTCTTGCTCAGAAGGCGCGGCCTCGTCGCCGATGACCTGATACACGAGGCCGCGCGGCAACAGCAACGTATGAGTCGGCTTGTTGGGAATTTCATAGGTTGCAAACATTGGGCGTCTTTTGTATAAGTCGTCTATCGTTTCGCTCATTAAGGACGACAGTTTTATGCTCTTTTTTTTAGCATGCAACTTAGTCAATTCGTCGTTCAAAAAAACATTGTTTCCCACGCCTGGGGGATTAATGATATCGACATCGCGTCGTCTTCCCAGGACAAAATGGGCATACCAAATATTGAATGTGGTCGTGTCACCAGAAACAAATAGCACGGCATTTTTAGGCAAATTATCGAGCATATCAAAAGCAAAAGTATTACCTATTTGTGTTTTGGAAAGATCGGTTTTCGGCCGGTTATATACAAACATGAGTATCGGCACAATCATGAAATACGAAATTAGTAGCAATCGCAGTGTCTGATTTTTCAGGACCTTTATAAGCATTTCATTGAGAAAAAGAAATCCAAACGGAATGAAAAAGACCAGCACAATAAACGAAGTATTATAAAACCGTTCGATGATGCCAAACGCTGTCGTTGTTGTGTAGTAGGTTGCTGCATATCCCACAAATAGCGGTCCGGTCAGAATGAATCCGCCGATAAGCGACAAGCTTATTATCCAGTGTCTTCTCCGGATGAGTTGTATAGCTCCTAAGACAGCCAACAATATACCTTGGTATGAAAAATTGGAAACTAGTGTTTTGAAATAGTCGTGAATAACAGCGGTTTTAACCGCGACAGGGATACCGTTTTTGACGCTCGGCGCAAACCCTCCATATGATTTTCGCGTTACCAAATGAATAAACGATGACACGTTAGTCACACTATCCCAATTGATAACCGATTCGTGACTTGATGCAATAAAAACATAGAGATACGGGAGCAAAAATGCCACGATCGCCAAGCCCAGTGCATAGAAAATGGTTCGCTTTCGCTCCCATAAAATCTGCCATTTGCAAAGAACCAAAAGCGCCAACGACGGGCCTATAAAGAGAATGGTCTGATGATGGGTAAGCGCAAGCCCGGTGAGCGCAGCAAGACGATATAGTTTGGGTGCAGCAGGTTTTTCATAGTAGTCATATGCAAAGTAGAGGAGAGTAATGACAAAAAAATTATGAAGACCGAATACTTCGGGAATTTCGGCGTGGAGCCAAAACAAATAAGAGAACGCCAGAATAGAAGCCGAAAGAACGCTTAAATAGCGGCTCTTCGTAACCCTGAGTGCAAAGCGGTAGAAAATATATACACCTACTGCGCTGGCCATGGCCGAAATAAGTGCAACCTGGGTTACGGGGCTATGAAAAAAGGATAGCTTACACAGCATATGTCCAACAAGCGAAAACAACGGATATCCCGGGGGGTGGGGAACACCACCGATGCACGCCGAAGTGACCAAGTCTCCGATGTCTCCGCTATAAATATCTCTGGTGAGTTGGAGGAGATATATCACGAATGTGAGCAATGCAAAATACATAGGAGAGATTATAGCAAACTATCGGCGATTACCCAGTTTGGCTCGTTATTTTAGTGATATATTTTTTTCCATCGCTGTCTGTAAATCACGGATACGCTGAGTGTTATTAAGTTTTCGTAGAATCGCGATCGCGTGTGTCTTATTGCCCATGCCGTACTCTTCCATCGCAAGGTCAATGCGTAGCAAGATGCTTTCCGGGTATTGGGTGAGCCCTTTCTCAGTCCATTTCTTAGCGCCTGCGGGGTTATTAAATGTAAACAATTCAATTCGTGCGAGAGCATTGTATGATTTGTCAGCGTCCCCAAAATCTGCGGCAGAGAGCGCTTTTATATAGTGTTCGCGTGCTTTATCGTATTGGCCCGATTTTTCATACACAAACGCGAGGTTATTATTAACTGGACCATAGGTGTTATTTGCCAAATAGGCTTGTTCTAATATCGGTCGTGCTTCGTCATATCGGCTATCCTTAAGGAGCTCTGCAGCGTACTTATTTGCCAAGTGATAGTTGTTGGGAGAATGCTCAAGGTCATGAGTATAAAGCGTCATCATATCGGTCCAATCCAATCCCCTCACGAACGTTCGTAACGATAATAGTCCTATGATCACAATTGCGATCCCTATCGCCAATGTTTTGTTCAGTCGCACGCGTTGAACGGCGAGTCCCATAAGTCCCAAGAGTCCAACCATCGGAACATAAAACCACCGATCGGCGACGGTCATATCAAGCGGCATAAGAATATGTATGTGAAAAGCGATTCCACTGACGAATAAGACGAGAAAAAACCTAAACGCCTTGGTTTCTGTTGAACTCTTGCCCGCGCGTTTTCCGATCCAGAAAACGAGAGCAATAAATAAGCAAACTACCATTAAAGGCGCTATAAAATATCTCAGTGAAGGCCCATTCACGGTCCATTGTTGATCGATTACTAGTGCAAATGGCAGAATAAACGTAATGAGGTAATAACTGAGAATGAGGGGCACCGCAAGTAGTCGATTATAGAGGGGGAGTTTCATAACAGTAGATGCGTTGAGGAATCCATACTGCGTGTGCGAGGCATTAATACGCAGTGCTGCATACGCGATCAAGGTCACGACCGTAGTTACGAGAAAAATGAGTTGGTCTTTACGGTTTTTATATAACCACTCGTATGCCCCTATCGCAATTACACACAATAATCCTGTTTCTTTTGAAAGAAGCGACAGAAGGATAAGAATCCCGATGCAACTACTTCGCGCAACATTATTACGGGGTTTTTCGTAATGGACGAGAACCAATGCGAGAAATCCAAAAAAGAAAAAGAGCGTGTCTTGAAGTGCGGCTAAATAACCTGCGGTTTCATAATTAAGCGGATGAACGAGAAAAATGAGGGATAAAAATAATGCTAGATTTGGTTTGAAGTACTTCCTCATAAGTAAAAGCACGAGGACTGCGTTTGCGATGTGGATTATTACCTGAAGCAGATGATACCCGATTACATTTTCTTGAAAGAATGAGTACAGCAGCGCAAATACGGCATACATGACCGGTTTGTAATAGTAATTGAGTGTGTTTTGAGAATGGGGGAAGACGGCACTACTGGTAAATATCCTCTTCAAATTGAGTGTTTGCACATCGGGGTTATTGACGATCTGAGGAATGTTGTCCCATACAAAAGAGTTAGACAAGGTTTTTGAGTAGATAAATAGCCCGACTATTATAATGAGTAATAGTGACGCTGTGAGGGTGATATTGTGCTTCGCAAAGAGGTAATTCTTCATGTAATATGAAAAGCTAATACATGCCTAATCATAGACTTTACGGAATTTGGAAGCAAGTTCCGGTCACCTATTATCAACGCGGGGTTCAGGGGAATATTCTTCAACGGATTTGGCATCGTAACAAACTTCGGCAGGTCGAGAAAATCATCCGCGGGCTTACGTTCAAGACGTGTCTTGATGTAGGATGTGCCGGGGGATTTATGATCTCCGAAGTAGCTCGTAAGTTTCCCCGCGCCAAGTATTACGGCATCGATGCCTTTGATCGTGCTGTGGCCTATGCAAAAGCCCAATACCCGAACATAACGTTTAAGACGGGAATGGCAGAGAACATTCCATTCAAAGACAATTCGTTTGATCTGATTCTGTTTTACGAAACAATTGAACATGTCGAACATCCGGCACGCGCGCTTAAGGAACTTCGCCGGGTTCTTAAGAAAGACGGAACTGTGATTTTGGCGATGGACTCGGGCAACGCTGCGTTTCGGGTTATTTGGTATGTGTGGGAACATACTTATGGAAGAGTCTGGCAAAATGCCCATTTGCACCCGTTTCACCACACCGAACTAGAAAAGCTCATTAGGCGCTCAGGATTTACGATTAGGTCAAAACAGTTTACTCATATGGGCTTGGAAGTGGTGTTTGTTTTATCCTGATATCACTACATGCGTTAAAATGTACTCATGCGGAAAGCAATTATTGTTTTTGTAGTGTTTCTTTTTTGTTGTATCCCTGTTTTTGCCGAAACGAATAATATATTTGGTATTCATTTGGCGGTGCCTAACAAGGAAGATTTGCGAGCCGCCGCAGAATTGGTAAATAGCAGCGGCGGCAAGTGGGGA
>JACOTV010000002.1 GCA_016178125.1 Candidatus Microgenomates bacterium
ATACTGAGCCTATAAATGCATTAGTGTGCTTTATACCGTATTGAGCTAGATACATCATGAGGGCGGTTCCCAAGGTTCCCACCAGAATCACAAACAACACGCTTGTCAGAGTGAAATGCGGGACACGGTGCAATAGTCCGATTTCGGCGGGAATCAGTAATACGCTGAGCGTGCCGGTTAAGAAGTAGCTGGTTAAGCTCAAGGTCATGGGGTCATAAAATTTTGAAAGCTTTCGGCAAAAGAAGTAATAAAACCCCAAACTGACCGCCGCCATGAATATCATAAGATTCCCAAATGGCGTTCCAAAGGTGTTGATTTGACCCGGGTCGTATGATTTGAGGAACAAAAACGCCACACCCAAAATGGCAATTGCGGTGCCGGTTACTTCGTGGCGTGTGAGCTTTTCGTGGCTAAAAAAGTGGCTAAGAAGGCCTACGACAATGGGTGTCATGGCATAGAAAATCATCGACATTATGGCGGTCGTGTGCTCGATACCAATCACATAAAACAGCGTGTTTGCCGAGTGAAGAAGGGTGTATTTTACTAGCTGTACTTTATGTGATCTACTGAGCTTGTGTTTTGAGACCATCCGGTACATGGGGTAAAACACGATCGCGGCTGTTATGAACCGTAGGGCGGTAAACATGAACGGCGGAATGTCGCGCACCGCCAGTTTAATGAAGACAGGGTTAATTGCAGACCCCAAAAAGTGCCCAACAATGAGCGCAATAATGCCAGGTATCATAGTTAATTATAGAGCATATCTAGTATATATAGCGGCGATATGATTAGTACGCTCTTTGTGCGCGCGGCACCGCTTGCATAGACATATACTATAAGCCCTTTATTTTCTCTACATAGTATGGTATACTACGCTAACTTATGAAAGCAGTCATACTTGCTGGGGGCTTCGGCACCCGCATCAGTGAAGAAAGTGGCGTACGCCCAAAACCCATGGTGGAGATCGGCGGAAAACCGCTTATCTGGCATATTATGAAGATATACCATACTCAGGGTATTAATGACTTCGTCATTCTCTGTGGTTACAAGGGCCACATGATCAAGGAATACTTTGCAAACTATAAGTCACATAACTCCGACATGACCTTTGACTTCATCAAAAATGAAGTTGTCTATCACAAAAACAACACCGAAAAATGGCGTGTAACGCTTGTCGATACCGGTGAAGATGCTATGACCGGCGGCCGTATTTTGCGCGCCAAAGATTACATCGGCAACGAACGCTTTCTCCTAACCTATGGTGACGGCTTAAGCAATATCGAGATTAAAAAACTCATCGCGTCGCATGAATCACACAAAGGTGCATTGGTGACGGTCACTGCCGTCCCCTCACCTGGCCGATTCGGTGCGTTTACCTTAAAGTCAGACCAAACTGCCGTGACTAACTTCCGTGAAAAACCCTCGGGCGATGGTGTCGAAGAGGCATGGATTAGCGGTGGATACTTCGTAATGGAACCTGAGATATTTGACTACATCGAAGATGGACAGACCGTGTGGGAAGAAAAGCCCATGCAAACATTGGCCCACGAAGGAAAGCTGCACGCCTACCGCCATGAAGGCTTCTGGCACCCCATCGATACCCTCCGCGATAAAAACGTGATCGAAAAAATGTGGGCTTCAAGCAAAGCTCCGTGGAAAATTTGGTAAACGCCTAGCTATATGAAAGTACTTGTAACTGGATCAGAAGGATACATAGGCACCCGTCTCGTGCAGGTTCTTCTTGATAAGGAATTCGATGTTACCGGCCTCGATACCGGCTACTACGAAGAAGGTCATCTCTATGACATGAAGGGCGCAGAATACCCCCTCATCAAAAAAGACACTCGCGCTGTTACCCCCGAAGACCTCAAAGGATTTGACGCGATCGTCCATCTGGCCGAGCTTTCAAACGATCCCGTCGGTCAGAATGACCCCGAGATCACCTTTGAGATCAATCATCGCGGAACCATGAAGCTCGCCGAGGCCGCAAAAGCCGCTGGTGTGCGTAAATTCGTATACTTTTCCTCGTGCAGCATTTATGGTGCATCAGAACAAGTAAGCGACGAAAATACCACCCCCAATCCCCTCACCGCCTACGCGCAATCAAAGGTCATGAACGAACAGGCTCTTTCAAAAATGGCCGATGATACCTTTTCGCCCGTACGCATGCGGTTTGACTTGGTTGTAAATGACCTTGCAGCCTCAGCTCATGTGAATAAACTCATTAAAATGAGCTCCGACGGAACCCCATGGCGCCCGTTTGTACACATCATGGATGTCGCCCAGGCAGTCGTCTTAACCTTGAATGCACCTGCCGAGCAGGTTCATAACAAACTCTTCAATGTTGGCTCAAACGATAATAACTATCAAGTGCGTAATATCGCCGAAATAATTGCGGGCGTATTCCCCGGATGTAAAACAGAATTTGGTGATTCAACCGGTGACAAGCGCAACTATCGCGTAAAATTCGACAAAATCAAGGAAGTTCTCCCTGGATTTGAGTGTAAATGGAATGTGAAAAAGGGAGCGGAAGAGCTGAAACAGATCTTTGAAGAAGTCAAAATGGATTCCGAGGTCTATCACTCACGCCTCTACACCCGCCTCAAGCAGATCGAATATCTGAAAAACGAACACAAAGTCGACGATCATTTGAATTGGACTGTTTAACAGGCTCGACGGTTCGCTCGAAATCAGTTTGAGATGTGAAGGTGATACGAAGCATGACCTCGGAAAGCTGGTGTATCAATTCACACTCAACCTAATTTCTCGCTCACCGCCTCAATAGTATACTGTCATCCCCGACCTGATCGGGGATCCAGGGCTATCTTGACAAATCATGAAATTCACAAAAGAAAAAATAGACGGTGCTTTAAGCATCCAAATTGAGCCTCGCGGTGACGAACGTGGCTTCTTCGCCCGTATGTTTTGTACCGATGAATTTAAGAAACAAGGCGTCGACTTTACGCCTGTTCAGATGAATAATTCGACAAACACCCATAAAGGGACTATTCGTGGCCTTCACTTTCAGACCGGCGAACACGCCGAAGCGAAGCTGTTTCGCTGTATAAGAGGATCAATCTTCTCAGTAGCCGTCGATTTGCGCAAAGATTCCCCCACCTATAAACAATGGATGGGAATTACCTTATCGGCTGATGAGCGAAACATGGTGTACTACCCCGCGGGGTGTGCCTGTGGCTACCAAGCCCTCGAAGACGGTGCCGAGGTGATATATATGGTTTCGACCCCGTACTTTCCTGGTGTTGAAGGAGGGATCCGCTATAATGACCCCCAATTCGCTATACAATGGCCTATAGTTTCTGATATAATAGTGTCTGACAAGGATTCGTCCTTGCCTGATTTTGTAGAAAGTTAACATATCGGTAGTTCGCTCGAGATCGTTCTGAGATTCGGCGGTGATACGAAGCATGACTTCGGAAAACTGGGGTATCAAGCCTCACTCAGAATCAATCTCTCGCTCGCTACCTCAACAGTAACAAATGTATATTATCGACACAGAACTTAAAAAACGTGAAAAAGAAGGAAAGCAGATCCGCATTGGATTAATTGGTGCAGGGTTTGCCGCGCGCGGACTCGCCCTTCAGTTACTGACTGCGGCTTACGGCATGAAACTGGTTGCGATCTCAAATCGCACGCTCTCAAATGCCGTTCTTGCCTATACCGATGCCTTGGGAGAGAAGACGGAGACCGTCGAAGTAACTACCCAGGCCGAAATGGACGCGGCAATACAAGCAAATAAACATGTGGTAACCACGAACCCCGACCTTGTCACCGACTCAACAGAGATCGATGTATTGGTTGAGGCCACCGGTGAAACCGAATTTGGTGCCCGTGTGGTGACTCGTGCTATTGATCATAAAAAACACATCGTTCTCGTAAACGCCGAACTAGACGCGACTCTTGGCCCTATTCTCAAGAAAAAATGCGACGAAGCAGGCGTTGGCTATACGCAAGCCGACGGTGACCAACCGGGAAAACTCATGAACTTAGTTCGTGACGTTGAATACATGGGCTTTAAGCCGGTTATGGCGGGAAACATAAAGAGTCTTATCGACTTCCGTCGCACACCTAAAACTCAGGAACAATGGTCAGCAGAACATTTTCAGGAACCAAAGATGCCTACTTCGTTTGCCGACGGCACCAAAATTTCTGTCGAAATGGCGACTATCGCCAATGGAACAGGATTCAAAGTCGGTCAACGTAATATGTATGGTCCACGGTGTAAACATGTCGACGAAGCTCCTGGGCTCTTCCCGATGGATAAACTCTTAGACGGTGGACTCGTCGATTACATCCTTGGTGCTGAACCCAGTTTTGGAATATTTGTACTGGGGTATTCAGATCACCCCATCCGCACGCGTTACATGGATATTTATAAAATGGGTAAAGGGCCGTTGTATACATTTTATACACCGTACCATTTATCGCCTCTTGAGGCTCCGTTTAGCATTGCTCGGCTTGTTCTTTTTAACGATGTGACACTCGCGCCTAAAGGACAATTAGTCGCCGATGTTATCACGCTTGCCAAATTTGACCTGAAAAAAGGTGACCGCCTTGATGGTGTCGGTGGATTCTTAACTTACGGTGCAATCGAAAACTTCGAAACCTCGATCAAAGAAAATCTGTTGCCTATCGGGTTAGCCGACGGTGCGGTCATGAAAATCGATGTCGCTCAAGACACCCCTATTACCTACGATATGGTCGAGCTTCCGACTGATAGCGTTGCAGTGAAACTGAGGAAAGAACAGGATTCGTTAACGTTCTAATCGTATGAAAAAGAATCTATCAGTGACCATTGTAATCCCCACCTGTTATGGTGGCGACTCCTTAATCTCGACCGCTGAGTCACTGTTTGCATCAACAAATGTACGCACATTTCGATTCATGATCGTGTCAGATCGGTTCCCTATAAAGCCGGCAACCCGGAAAAAACTCGAGAAAATGGGCGTGCTGCCCGTAAAAAATCCTCAGACGTTTGTCGAGGGCGCGATGGCTTCAAATATCAGAATGGTATATAACACCGCAAAACTCTGGAATGGCGGAGCAAATTATTTGGCGGCGTCGGGACGCTGTCTAGCATTTCGCATGTCACTGTTTTCTAAGTTCCGCATCCCCGAGATTTTGGTGAACGCTGATATGTATTTTCTTCTTGAAAATAAACGGCTAAACGGAAAGTTTGCCATGCTGCCTGACGCAAAAGTATTTATCCGTCCTCCTCAGAAACTCAAAGATCAGGTCGGTCCTTCGAGTCGATTTCAGTATCAGAAAGAAGAACTTAAAAAGTTTTTTGATTTCAACTACGCAAATGAATATCGTGTGCCGATGACTGATGCGATACAAGCAGTAATGAAAGAGATAATT
>JACOTV010000003.1 GCA_016178125.1 Candidatus Microgenomates bacterium
ACAATGTATCCGGTGCCTTGGGGACCAAACCCCTCGTATAATACTTCCTTGAGTGCTTCGCGGTCGGGCCCGGCCCCTTTTTGAATCGCCCGGTCAATGGTTTCTTTTGGCATGTTGGCGTCTTTTGCCTTCTCTATTGCCAAACGCAGCTTGATATTACGCTCTGGATCGGTTACACTAGCGCCTTCTGAGACGGCAATTGATATAAGCTTAGAGAGTTTGGTGAAAATGGCCCCTTTTTCTTGGTCTTTTACCCCTTTTTTTCGCTTGATTTGAGTCCATTTAGAATGTCCTGCCATACCAACAGAATTATACTTGACATAAAGTTGAAATAACATATACTTTTAGCATTCTTTGAAACATTATGAATGATATTGATCTACTAGAACAGCAAGCAATTGATGCTGCCATAAACCTTAACTGGCCAACCGCAGTCGACCTAAACACCAAAATTCTCGCAATGCAAGAATACAACTTGGGGGCCATTTTGCGCCTTGGGTTCGCCTATTTACAGAAGAACGATTTGGCACACGCTAAAAAGACGTATTTAAAAGCGCTTAAAATTCAGTCCGAAAACAACATCGCACTCGAAAACATCGAGCGCATCAAAATCCTTGAAGTGCGTGGCACCAAGAGCACCATGAAGCGCGACAAAAAATTCGACCCTAACCTATTTCTCGAAGTCCCGGGTAAAACCAAAGCATCAACCCTGGTTAACCTCGGTCAAAAAAACGTTCTTGCCCAGCTCACCATCGGCGAAGAAGTATTTTTGATCTCGAAAAAACGTAAAACCGAGATCCGCAATTCTGATAAGGAATATATCGGTTCCCTCCCTGACGATCTTTCAAAACGCGTATTTTTGTTTATCAAAGGCGAGAGCGTATATACCTGCTTCATTAAAGAAGTAAGTCTCAACAAAGTCGTCGTGTTTATCCGCGAGGAATCAAAAGGTAAAAAAGTACAGCGGTTTAGTTCGTTCCCCAAAAATATTCAGACCAATATGTCCAAGGTCGGCTCAACAGAAGACGAACCAGCAAAAGCAGGTGACGCAGAACACGAGGAAGAAGTAGAAGGACTCTCAGACAACGAACTCGAACGCTTGGCCGAAAGCCTCAATCACGAAGAAAAAGAGTTCTACACTCCCTTTGAACGCGACGAAGACGACGAGGAAAACTTAGAAGAGTGATGACTGATCTTATTCTTATAAAACACGATTCTCCCCTTTTTGTGAATAGGAGCTTTTGAGTGAAAGTCTTTCATTGAACGAACAGCCAGTATAAACGAACCGATTGCGATGAGTATAAATACGAGTATCATTCTATTTCCCAATCCTTTTCAATACCGCGAATATCAAACAGTATATCAGAGACCTCATTCTTAGCCGGTTTGAGTGCACAGTGAAAGAAGTCCTTCATAGCACGCGCGGTCTCGGTCTTCTCGCCTCCTGCGATCGAGCATTTACTATTACTTTTTTCAGCCTTCTTTATATCGACTACTCGTATGCCATTGCCCTCAAGTATATTGCCTACTGTACGGGCTGCATTGTAGTATTTAGTATACAATATTTGAACAGTCTGACGCTCACGTCTATAGGCTGCATTAAATATAAATCCCTCGGTTTCCTTTGAGAAGGTTTCGGGAAGAAACATGCGCGCACCGTTTTTGTCTTGCGCGTCTCCCCGACCCCGAAGTAGGAGGTAGTCACTTTTTTTCACCTGAAGAAAATGAAGAAATAAGTAGAGCCGGTCGAATACATTTGCGTTTGATTCGTATCTAAAGAGCTCAGTCGCGTTTGGCATGATAACCTCGTCCTTCACCTGGCCGCCGTAGTACACCGAGTCAGTAGGCGGGTTAAAATAATAGCTTACAAACGACGACGACGCGAGCGAAAACGCCCGCCCGAGAATCTGGGGCTTTTTTTCAAGGTGTACGAGCTTCCCAAGTCCCCCGACGCGATAATAGCTATATCCGCCCGGTACCCCAATCTTTTCATCAGAAGCAAAATGAATAATATAGTGCGTGTTTCCTTCGGTATCTATCGAGTAGATGCGCGTATCCTGCCCGTACACGACAATCTGTAAGCGCGTTGGTGCGTTCAGAAAGAGTGATCCGGCAAACCAGCGAGCCAAGAGCACGAAAATAAGGAGAATGAGGATACCGTAGATAATGCGGCGCATGGATTACATTATACGCAGTTTCTTTTCGCAGTCGATACAGTAGCGCGCCTCAGGAACGAGCTCTAGACGCGCAAGTGGGATAGGCATGCTACATTTTTCACAGAAACCATAGGTTCCTTTGGTTATCTTAACAAGTGCGGCGTCGATGTCTTTGACACGCTTTTGGAGATCCTTGATTTCGGCTTCAATGGTATCGTGCCCTACTTGCTCACGAACGTCGGTATCGATTGCCGCATTATCGGAGGCATGATCGGGGTCGCTAAAGGGGTCGTCCTTTGTTAATTCGACGATCTGAGCCAAGAGTTTAACCTTCTCTTTTTCGAGAATGTCGTTATGTTTTTTTATGATTGTTTTTGACAGTTGATTTGCCATGTTTGGTAAACGGATTAACAATAAAGCTCCTGAAATAATATAAGAAAACTGCCGTAAATGTCAACAGCAGAACACCTGATACCGCTAAATTCAGGCTAATCTGATTCGTCAGCATCGTGCGTTTGTCTTTGAGAAGATCAAAAATCATTAAAATGACTGCGATATACCAGCAAAAGAATGCCCCTGCGGCGCCTTTGGGATAGGTATTACGCCGCACCGCAAACACGATTTTGTAGGCCGCAAACGCACCGGCAAAAAAGAAAACGCTTTCGTAAAGGGGTGTTAAGTGACGCAACCCCGCAGCACCAAAATACTTCATGGCAAGCGGGATGGTTGTTTTAGTCCCTACCTCTACTGCAGCAAAAAATGCCCCCATCTTGCCAAATCCAAGCGCAATAAACCCCGCAGGGATAAAGTAATCTATTGCTTCACGAAACTTGATTTTCTTGTATTGAAAGTACAGGTACAGAGCGAGCGTAACACCTGCCAAAAAACCGTAGAGCGACAACCCTGGATACCCATTGATGAGTATAAAACGGAGTACATTGAAACCAAATTCCTTAAAGTGAGTCATGGCGTATACCAGCCGCGAAGTAAACAGTCCCACAATGAGCGAAACAAAAAGACTGTCAAAAATGTCTTCTTCCTTATACGCGGTGAGGAGAACATATTTCCAGAGCATAAAACTTCCCCAAAAAAATGCCAGCAGCAGAAACACCCCAAAGGTATATATCTTAAGAAACGGAAGATTAACGAGCACCGGCAGCATATGGGTCTAGTATACAAAATAAAACGCTCCTTGTGCTAGAATTTGACCTGTGAAGATCCTCACCTACTTCTCCTATTACCAGCCCCACATTTCGGGTGTTACCGTTTACCTTGAGCGCGTTGCAAAACATCTTTCCAAACATGCCAGCATACGCATTCTCACGTTCAAACATTCCCCTACTTTAAGCACCGAGGAGCGCATAGGACCTGCGACAGTCGTTCGTATGCCATTTCTTTTGAGAGTATCCAAGGGTTTTATTTCGCCTCAATCACTGGGATATTTTTTCAGAGAAGTAAAATATGCCGATGTCGTATGGATTCATATCCCCAATGGCGAAGCACTTCCGTTGGCGATCATGGCAAAACTACTCAAGCGGCGCTTGGTGGTGACCTATCACTGCGACGTGATGCTGGGAAACGACCTCAAATCAAAAGTAATCATGGCAGTATTACATACCTCAATTGCGGTACAACTCGCGCTCGCTGATACTATAGTCGCAACTCCCGACTACATCGAGACCCGACCAGCGTACCGTAAGTATCGGCATAAAATACGTCTTGCGCTTCCCCCGATTGAAACGGCTACCACAAACAAAGCATTTTCAAGGCGACTTGCGCTAACCAAAAAGCACGCGGTATGGATCGGCTTTGTAGGGCGCGTTGCTCGTGAGAAGAAACTAGAAACCCTGATTGAGGCTCTGCAACAGATTAAAAAAATGAACTATGAACTAATTCTCGTCGGCCCCAAAGACGTGGTCGGCGAAGATCGCTATCGCGAGTCGATGATGAAACAGCTTAGGGATTCGGGAGTACGGTACCACTTGTTTTCTTCGCTTTCTGAGGCCGAGCTTGCGGCGCTGTATGAGTCGCTTGATGTACTGGTCTTGCCCTCGGGGAATTCGACCGAGGCGTTTGGGATGGTACAGGCCGAGGCAATGCTCCATGGTACCCCGTGTGTCGCGACGGATCTGCCGGGGGTCAGGCTCCCGGTCCGTATGACCGGTGCGGGAGCCATCGTTCGATCGGCAGATCCGTCGCAGATTGCCGTTGCCATAACGAGTCTGGTCGAGTGACCGCTGAGGCGCCAAGATACTATAAAGAAAGCGGAACGGGCGTTTGACCCGACGGCAACCTATCATCTGTACGAGGAATTACTTTTGGGCACTTAGTAGGTATCGATACGCAGCAATTTTAAGAACCGGGAGATTCCCCAATCGATAATTCAGATCACCAATTGGGTGCACCGTGTTAAAGAGCGGTGTCGGTAAGAGCCCCATGCCGGTCACCGATACATTCTTAAATCCATGTTTTTTGCAAAGCGCCACCAGGTTTCCCAAACGACATTGAAGCATCCCCCGCTCAACAGACCAGCTCGACGCAAACGGCAAATACAAATACCATGCTAAGTTGTAAGCCGAAGGCGCTGAAAACACAATTCTCCCTCCTTTTTTCAAGCTGGCATACATCTTAGGAAGTTCACGATCAATTTCCACGTGGTGCAGCACATCGGCCCCGATTATTGCATCAAACGTTTCCCGACGGGGAAGTTCGCTCGCGGTCGATAAGCCGCTAAGATGTAACTGTTTTGCAACGGCTTTGAGGTTTGCAAGCGATTGATTACTAATATCGATCGCGGTGACGTTATATCCGTTTTGAAGAGACGGAATAGTCATACGCCCACTCCCCGCTCCGTAATCGGCGATACTCCCCGACTTTGGAAGGTGGCGCCGCAAATAGTCGTACTCAACGATGCAGTGATATGGCGGATGTAAAATCAGTTCGGGATTATACTGATGCTCGCCGTGATCAAAAAACGCGCTTTGGATATCTTTTACTATTTTCATAAGAAGTACTTTACCGCATTCGCTGGAATATATACACCTCAGGGTGGTCGTACACGGTGAACGTTTCGTCGGCGCCGTTGTCGGGGATCTCAAGCGGAATTCCCAAATACCTAAACGAGGG
This sequence comes from Candidatus Microgenomates bacterium, assembly GCA_016178125.1. Taxonomy (GTDB): domain Bacteria; phylum Patescibacteriota; class Microgenomatia; order UBA1406; family GWC2-37-13; genus JACOTV01. Next base: position 5,283 of record JACOTV010000003.1, read on the forward strand.
AAACGACGTAAAGTGTCCGTACAGCTTAAAGCGTGTGTTACGACCGGCAAAAAGATCACGGTAGAACCGGCTCATAATCGGATACTTATCGGGCGCATTCATAATGCTGCGCCACGCACGGTTTGAGGACATAATGTAATAATCCGACTGCTCAAGGGTGCCATATAACTGATTCCATTTATTCGGGTCCGTATCAGGCGCAAACACCGGCATTTCGGTGATTGTGTAGAGTTGTTGGACGCGCTGCCCGTCGAGGGTAATAGGCAGCGCGTCATCCCAGTGCTCGACTGCAATACGGCTTCCCGAGGGGATATGAGTATATATCCATTCAGACGCCGCAATGCGCGAATGAGGCATCACATAAATACTCAGAAACGCCGCCGGCCAAAACAATAACAACGGCACAGCAAGGTACTTCCAGCGCTTTGCGATGTCTCCTAAATACACGATCGCAACCGCTGCAAGAATCGCAAAATACGGGATGACAATGTTAAAGTACCGTACAGGTTGGGTCATCTGCACCGATTGATACATAAAAAACGCGACCGAAAACAAGGTAAAAACCCATAGCACATAGTTCTTTTTTCGAAATGTCAGTATGCCACCCACGATTGTTAAGAGCATCGCCACCGGACCATACGCGTACATAAATAGGTTAACCAGCGAGTAAATAATAGGCTGTGTATGACTCCATTGAATAATGGGAGGGAAAAAGCTCGTCGGGTCTTCATAGCTTTTTAATTCGATGAGATTTTTAATATACAGAGAGCTGATTTGTACGTTAAATATATTTCCTGTTTCGAACATGTAGGGGTTCGCAATCCTCAACGTAAAATATGCAACAACCGCCCATATGCCAACTGCCGGAAACAATAGTTTCCATTTGTACTTTTTATGAAACGTTGCGACTGCGAGGAGAAATATAAAGGGAATCATATACACGGCAGTTATTTTCGACGAAAGCGCGAGCCCCCAAAAGAATGCGCTTACCCCACTGTATAAAAACACCTTCCACGCCTCTTCTTTCTTATCGCGATGCATAAACAACACCCGTAAAATAAAATACACACTCATCAGACTGAACGTATTTAAGAATGTGTCGACCGCAAAAAAGTGCGAAAGCTGGATGGGCAATACCGCAGTCGCATAGACAAACGCGGCCCAGTATTTAAACGACTCGTGTTTGAGTTTGTAGTAGTGCTCAAGAAGAGCCGCAATCTTGTAAACAAAAACGACAGCAACAATATCGACCACCCCCGAAAGCATTCGCCCCTGAAGAGTATATAGCGCATAGGTGTCGGCTCCCCCCAATACTG
>JACOTV010000010.1 GCA_016178125.1 Candidatus Microgenomates bacterium
CCTTCGTATACCGGTGACCGCTACGGCAACCCTGGCGACGGCGTGCTTTTGGCTTCTGCAAACGGCGCGCGCATATGTGCGACTGCTCCTGCTCCAACAGCAACCCCGACATCAGCCCCAACAGTAATAAGTGCTCCAACGGGGGTAACCGTTGTCGAAGGCGACGCAAACGGAGGAGCCACCATCCAAACACGATCGGTAAAAGTAACATGGGCCTTTCCCGATGCAGGTGCAGGTTGCGGTAGCGCCTGGGCAAATACCTGTCCCTCTTCTACGACAAAGTTTTATATAAAATTCACCGGGCCCTCGAGCGTGCCACAAGGGCAAATTGCTTCAACAGGAACACGAGCATACACATCTGGGGCTTCGCTGACCACCAATGGCACCTACACCGTTAATGTCTGTGCAAATAACGGCACCCAAGAAAAATGCACAGCAGCCTCGTTCACCAAAGTGCCGTACCCGACAGGCGTCCTTTCGGGGCAGCTCTACGAGCGTACACCGAGCGTGACTCCCATTGCGTGCTATGCAGGCGCCAGAGCATTATATGCAGGCAGCATTACCCTGGTACCCAACACAAACGGCTATAGTACCACCTGTACCGTAACACCCAGCTCAGGAGCCGCGCTTACCTATAGCTGTATCGCCCAATTGGACAACCAGAACTATGATCCAAACCCAAACCAAAGCTTCACCGTGCAATATCAGGGAAATAATTTATATTCGAGCGTAAGTTGCGGTATAACCTGTGGAGGGCCTTCACCAACCCCAACTATCACCCCCAGCCCGACGCCCACAAACACCCCTACGCCAACACCTACCCGTACGCCAACACCGACACCAACGCGAACACCAACGCCCTCGCCAACACCGGTAATAACAACGAGCAATATCGATGATAATACGCTCGGTGCCGGCCAAAATCAGTTCGAGTACGTCGCAAACTGGACACCAGGGACCGATGCATCGGCATAGCAGGTGTTTCGATTGATGGAGGGGGTGAAACAATGGTCGATCTGTACTCAACGGTACAGGGTAACGCACTTGGGTATACTAGTCCAACCCTTGTCCAAGGGACACATATAATAAAGTTTAGAGTGACGGGGAATAAGAACGCATCGGCAAGCGACACGTATATAGACGTCGATTACATGCAGGTTACTTCGGTAATTGCAAAAGCCAATATCAAGCCGTCGAGTCGTTCAAAACCAGCCGTTGCTGCAGCTTCAACAGCAATTTATGACGACAGTACCGAAGGAACCGGATTAGGTCAGTTCGAGTATGTTGGAAACTGGACAGCCGGTTGGGATTCAGGGAACTATGGAGGATACGATCATTTTTCAAATGCAACCAACACGTACTTCAATTTCCGCTTCAGCGGCAATCAAGTTAAGTTATATTTTTTTGAAGATAACAATATGGGCTACGCGGCAGTCTCGATAGATGGCGGAACCGAAACTAATGTCGATCTCTACTCATCGTTTTTCCAATTCACCGTACTTGCGTATACTAGCCCCATACTCGCCGACGGAAACCACACGGTCAGAGTCCGAGTTACCGGGCAGAATAACGGCACCTCTTCAAACACATTTCTTGATATCGATCGTGCGGACGTAACCTCTGGACTCACTCCGCCACCGACATCAACACCAATCCCCACCCCCACAACAGGAGCAGCGTCAGCAGGACTCGTAGGCGCGTATTACAATAACATGGACTTTACTGCGTACGCGTTTACCAAAGTAGACAGCACCATTAATAGATCCTTTACCAGCGGAACACCCGAGGTAGGTATCTCTCCCGGAACATGGATAGCATTAACCGCAGGCGTCGCGTACCCAATAAAGTATGAATACTACGACAACCTCGCCGGATCGCAAGCCTCGCTTTCATGGTCTTCAGCTTCAGTACCCAAGCAAATCATTCCTTCAACCAGTTTGTATACCGCTAATCCTTCTGGACCAACTTCAACTCCAACGCCGACTGCCGCACCCGCGGCAACAGCTGGGCTCATTGGAAACTACTATAACAACATGGATTTCACCGCGTTCGCACTCACAAAAACCGATACCACCATTAATCGGGCATTTACGAGCGCAAATCCGGAGACCGGCGTCTCAGCGGGAACATGGTCGGCACGATGGACCGGATACGTCGTCCCTCAGTACACTCAGACCTATACCTTTTATGCGCTCAGCGATGACGGTGAGCGGCTGTATGTGAACAACCAGCTATTGGTCAATGACTGGAATGACCACGGTGCAACAGAATCCAGCGGAAATATCGCACTCACAGCAGGCGTCGCATACCCCATAACGTATGAGTACTATGACAACATAGCGGGATCACAATATACACTTTCGTGGTCCTCGGCTTCCCAAGCAAAACAGGTCATTCCTTCGACGAGATTATATACATCAAATCCAACAGCCCCCACTTCGACACCGACCCCAACGGCAACCCCAACAAGTACGCCCACGCCAACCCCCACCCCGGTGACCGGACCCATCGCATGCACCAATATCTATACGCCGACGTTCGATGCCAATAGCGGCGCGGCAACCTCAAAGACCATGAACCTCTACTTTAGCTTAAATGACGCGACCATCGGCGGCGGCGGATTCTATAAAGTAAAAAATGCCTCATATTATGATCACGATAGTATTTCGTCAGTATTCCCGGTGAATCATCAGGCATACGACACCGATGATTCGCCACTCGTTGAGCATTTCAATCGCGGCGATGACGCAAGTAACATTGTTGGCTCAGGAGTTGTTATGTCTTATGGCGGACAAAATGCAGGCGGAGTAGGTGGAACGTATAGCGGCATTTCGCCACACGGGTGGACGAGCACCACATATCAGCAAACCGCCGCACAAATTGGATCGAACTTTATTACCTATCTCAAAAATCGCCGTGACCTTACAACCATTACATCACTTGCTGATGCGGCATACACCAGTAAGACCTATGGATCGTTTATCGTGAATGGTGATCTCACGATATCCGCAGCAGACGCAGCAGCCTTTAACAATAAAAATGTCGTGATCGCGGTCTCGGGGAACTTAAACATCAACACCAACCTTATTCCGACGGCAGGTAATGTCGCATTTATTGCACAATCGATATACATCAATGAATCAGTAACCGAAGTGCGTGCACTCCTTACGGGTAACACCGTGTCGTTTGCCTCAAGCGCCTTTGTCGGCAAGTCTGCCAATCCGCTCAAAATCGTCGGCTCAGTTTCGTCGGGGACTTCGGTAGACACCTCAAAGCGATCGCGCACAGATTCTCTGAAGCCGTCACTATTTATAGTGACCAATCCCGACGCGTATACATCACTTCTTCCGCTCATCTCTGTTATAAAATATGACTGGACACAGCTTCAATAATGCATATGAAATCCACCAAAGAATCAGGCCAAATACTACTCATAACGCTCCTTGTTATGGCCACCATCGTGACTGTCGTATTCACCGTGTCATTTACGTCCCGCACTACCACACAGACCACCAAGCTCGAAGAGGAAAATCAAAAAGCCCTCGCTGCGGCCGAAGCGAGTATCCAGGTAGCGCTTAAGAAAAAGACTAGCAATACGCTTGG
>JACOTV010000028.1 GCA_016178125.1 Candidatus Microgenomates bacterium
TAAAAAAGAGATACTCCATGTTGTTCCCCTTAACCCCTCACCATGGGCATTTGACCTCGAATTTTTGGTTCATGCACGAAACGCTGGATATACTATCGGAAGTTATGATATTGTATTTGATAAGAGATATTCGGGAAGTCCCAAGATTAATCTCGTAGAAGGAGCATGGCAAATAGGGTTATCCGCACTCCGCCTCAAGTTTAAACGAAACCCCACAGTCGCATACAGCTATGATTAGTATCGTATTACCAGTACGCAATGAAACCGAGAACCTGGGCACATTAGTGTCGGGGATTGATCATGTCATGACGCGGGCAAACCACCGCTTTGAAATCATTGCGATCGACGATTACTCAACAGACAACAGCTACGAAATACTTGTGGGACTTTCTAAGGCATTTCCTCTCAAAGCTTACAAGAAACAAGGGATTATAGGAAAAGGCGCAGCGTTAGTTGAGGGTATAAAACGCGCCCAAGGCGACATCGTCGTGCTTATGGACGCCGATCGTACCTACCCGCCAGAAGCCATTCCCGAACTCATTGATCGCCTGAGTGAGGCCGATATAATCGTCGCAAACCGTGTTAATGCAGCAGACTCTGAACACCGCGCCAAAAAATTCCTCAAGCGCACGTTTGAGAGCTTTTTTGGACGAGTGCTTTTTGGCCTCGACTACGATGTACAATCAGGGCTCAAGGTCTTTAAAAAAAAGATCATGAAGCACGTTTCGGTCGAGCCTTCTAAATGGAGCTTTGATCTTGAGTTTTTGCTTAAAGCGCGCCACGCCGGATATTCCATCCTCGGCGTCGACGTAGCTCTGTCACACCGCAACAGCGCGATCCAGGTCGTGAGCAACAAACAGGTATATGTTATGCTGGGAATTCTGGCCGCGACTATATTGTTCTTCTTGTTTAACTGGATGGAAGCCCTCGTTTTTATCATCTCATTTCTGACCCTCTTATATTTCATCGATCTTACGTTTAATTTATTCCTTATTTTAAGCTCACTTCGTAAGAACCCCGAGCTTTCGGTGACCCAGCACGAAATCCGTGAGATTACCGATTGGCCGATGTACACGATCATCTGTCCGCTCTTTAAGGAATGGGAAGTCCTTCCTCAGTTTATAGCCGCAATCGCCAAGCTCGATTACCCCAAAGAAAAACTGCAGGTTATTATTAGCCTCGAAGAGGTCGACAAAAAGACCATCGAAGAGATTGGGAAAATGAAACTTCCTTCGTACTTTGAAGTCTTAGTGACCCCCGACACCATGCCCCGAACCAAGCCTAAAGCGTGTAATTACGCGCTGCTTCACACCAAAGGGGACTATGTGGTAATCTACGACGCCGAAGACATCCCCGACCGCATGCAGCTTAAGAAGGCCATTGCGGCTTTTAAGCGCCTTGAAGGCCAAAACGTGGTATGTTTGCAGGCAAAGCTTAACTTCTACAATCCTAACCAGAACCTGCTAACCCGCTTATTTAGCCTCGAGTACTCGCTGTGGTTTGACTTAGTTTTGACCGGACTACATTCAATTAATGCCCCCATTCCCTTAGGCGGAACCAGCAATCACTTTAAAAAAGAATACCTCGACCTCTTGCAGGGCTGGGATCCGTTTAACGTGACAGAAGACTGCGATTTAGGAATTCGGTTGTTTAAGCATGGCTACCATACCAAAGTTCTTGACTCAGTCACTATGGAAGAAGCAAATAGCTCGTTTTTTGGCTGGTTCCCGCAGCGCTCACGCTGGATCAAGGGATATATCCAAACCTACTTGGTGCACATGCGTCGCCCTCATGAATTTATCACCGATTGGTCAAATCCGCATATTTTGACCTTCCAAATCATCGTTGGATTTAAAATCTTGTCGATGTGGATCAACCCACTTCTGTGGATGTTGACGATCACGTATTTTGCACTTCGCCCGATGGCTGGTCCGTTTATCGAATCGCTGTACCTGACACCCATTTTATACCTTGGCGTGATTTCACTTATTGCCGGAAACTTCTTGTATTTTTACTATTACATGATTGGCGCTGCCAAACGTCAGCAATGGGATCTTATTAAATACGCGTTCTTCGTACCCGGATATTGGCTCATGATGAGCTATGCATCGCTTTTGGCTCTTCGCCAGATTATATTTGCTCCCCACTATTGGGAAAAAACCAAGCACGGTCTTCATCTAAAAAAGACCGTTGTCGCGGCGTAATACATGTATGGCCCAACGCGCAGAATTTCCTTCTATTATTGATGGGCGAGAACCAACCGCGTCGACATCATTCCGGCCGTACTCCTCCGAGTTAGCGAAATTTAATGAGAACGCTCCGCTGTTTTATGCCCAGCATCCGTTGCATATCCCCGGAACCGGGGTCGTCTCGGGGATACTCACTGCATATGCGAAGGTGCTGAAAGAAGGGGACTATCCTGAAGCGTTCGATATTTCGCACGCGAAGCAGGTACGTGATCTAAGCGAAGAACAACGAATATTCCCGACCGCTCTTTTGGACTTTGGGTTCCTTGATCAAACGATCTTCGGGCGAGACGATTCCGTACGCCGCGTAGGAGTCGATGACGTTGTTATTGAAGGAATGTCTCTTGAGCTGGTATACGGTCAAAAACGGTCGAATTACCGCGCACAGCTTCTTGACGACATGGGGAGACCGGGCCGCCGCTTTGGAGCATTTAGACGGAGAAAAAATGATACAGAAACGGTCGGTCTGATGCTCGCCGTTCCCTTCACACCGGCACATCTAAACGAGATTACAGCGAATATTAAATGGGGTACTCCCGACACAGTACGCCCCGATCCGACCGACCACCTCTTCTAATATTTTTCTCCAGCAAAAACTGCGCAGGTTTGATGTAGTAAGCGACATATTGTATAATGGGGTGTTCTGACAGTCTTCTTACTATTTTCATACATCCCTATAGCTGTCGTCAGGGATACTATATCATGGTCCATACAGAAATCTATTTTGTATCGTTTATCAAACGCCACATAAGACGCATGTGGTCTCACCAGGAACACATAGTTGCGCTTGTAGCGTTTGTGTTGAGTGTTGCATCGCTCGTGTATTTTTACCAGCGCGGCCTGTTGGTGGCCTATGGCGACGCAGAATCGCATATGAATATCGCCAAACGAGTCGTGAGTGGACTAACCCCGGGGTTTGGACAACTCGGTGGAAACTGGCCTCCGTTTCACCATCTGTTGATGCTCCCGTTTGTGTGGAATGACTGGATGTGGCGAACGGGAGTAGGCGCGAGCGTGGTGTCTATGGCGTGCTACATAGCGAGCGCCGTATTAATTTTCAAGCTGATTAAACATACCTTGCGTTACAACCGTGCGGCATGGCTCGGTGCGCTCATTTTTATGCTTAACCCCGGCGTATTATACATGCAGGTTACCGCAATGAGCGAAATGCCCATGATTCTGTCGCTTATCGGCACTGTGTATTACTTTGCCCGATGGACCACCTACGAACACCCGTTTGATATTATTGCCGCCGCGGCGTTTGTTTTTATGGGCTCATTGACGAGGTATGACTCGTGGTTTTTGGCGTTCTCGTGCGTTGCCGCGATCCTCTTGGTTGGTCTCATGAAGCACTTCACCTGGCGAAAGACCGAAGGCGCGGCCATATTTTTTAGCGTCGTTTCGTTTGCCGGTATCGGGCTGTGGATTCTATGGAACATGCTTATTTTTAAAGACCCGCTCTATTTTATGTCGAGCCCCTATAGCGCCAAGTCGCAGCAGCAACAATGGCTAGCGAAGGGCCAGCTCCCCTCGTATCATGACATGGCAAGCTCGTACTCGTTTTACACAGTCACGGTGCTCCATAACGCTGGGTACGCTGTGATGGGGGTCGCGATGCTTGGACTCATTATTTTGCTCTATAACGCACTAAAAGGCCGCTATAGTCGCACCCATATTGTGTCTATGTTACTCTTGGCAACGCCATTTCCCTTTTATGTACTAACCCTCTATATGGGCATATCGATCATTCTCATCCCTGATCTATTACCCAAGAGCTGGGAGTTTAATTTGTTCAATGTACGCTACGGCATGATGATGATTCCGTTTGCCGCGGTTATGGCCGCGGCGGTCGCCGCAGCGTACCGCCGCGTCGGATTCGCCCTGGTTATGGCGGTTCTGGTGTTTCAGGCATATTCGTTTTGGCAAGGCGGCGCGCACGTAGTGCTGCGCGACGCCGAATACGGTCTGAGTGCGCGCCGCCCTTCGCCGGTCAACCAATTCATTGCTAAAAACTACGACAATGGCTTTGTCATGTTCGACGACTTCTCACGAAGCGCGAATCCTATTGATCTGGGGATTCCGATGAATCAAATTGTGTATGTCGGGAACCACCCTATTTGGGACGATTCCCTCAAGCAACCCGAAACCCATGTGAAATGGCTCATTGTGCGCCGCGACGAAAACGACGTCTTGTGGCAAAAATATCGTCAAGATACTCTGTTTTCGCGCAAATACCAGCTCGTATACAACTGGCAAAAAACCGGTGTCTACCGCCGATGGGACAAAAACACCTCGGCCAAAACGATCGATGCCGAAACGATTAAAATGAAAAAGCTCCTCGAATCCGATAATGCCGTCACTCAAGAACCTAAACCCCAAGCATTCCTCACTCAATAAACGCTAAAGCAATGATTTAACCGAGCTACGAATGTTGTATATGAATCCTTTGTGCCTTGGTTCAAGAACGATCTTTTCAGTATCTATTTTTTCTGTTGAGCCGGTGACCAATTTCTCAGTCGGGAAGTAGTCGGCATGCTCGATAACAAGCGTTTGGTCCATCGCGGGAACGGCAAGCGAGAATCGTCCGTTGTCTGTTGTGGTCGTGTGACTTATGCCGTCTGCGGTTTTCACCGTGACATCTTTCTGTACATCGCCCAGGGGGTTAGTCACCGTGCCTAATATGATCATCGGTCGGTAGTATGACTTGAGTAGCTTAAATACCTCCTTTGGTGAACCGTTTTCATCTAGCAGCGAAGTGGTGCCTTCGCTCAGCACATAGTAATTCATCCCCAATATATCGTTTTTATGGTGGTACAGTTTCTTAAGTACTGCACCAACATAGTCCGCCTGCTGGGTGTCAGACATACCGCCATTTATATCGGGAATCGGCGCACCGAATTCACCTAACAGCGTCTGCACGGTAAGCGTCCCCGCAAAATATCCTATATATTCATCAAAGCTCGCGGGGTCCTTTACATAATGGTCAATCGTTATGACATGGTCTAAGGAGGCGGCCGTGCCTGCGTCTACGACCTCGCGCGCACGGCCGCCAATGACCGAAAACGCATTTGTTACTCCATTTTTCCCGATCTTATTAAACGCGGCAGTAACTGCATTGTGCTGCTCAACCAAATAGGCATTGTATTCGCTATTTTTCTCAGGTTGCGGCCAGTACCCCGCGTTCTCGCATTCGGGGCACGGATCAAACACATCGCCGTCTTCAAACAGCCCCGCGTGGGTTTCGATAAACGTTTTGGTAGCCGCCAAATGTTCCTCGGGCGACATATCTTTGGGGTAATCAAACCACCCTTCCCACCGAGCAAAATTCCCCCTAAACCACACCTTCAAATCATAGCGCCGAGCCGCTCGCACCCATCGCTGTAAATACGGCAAGAATTCGTCATCGTAGGGCGTACCAACGGCCACATGCGTTGCCCCAACCTCGTGAATTGCCTTAACCTGTGCCTCAATTGCGGCGTCGTACGCTTGATTATTGAGTTCGGCCCGCGCCTTATCGCGCGACGTTTTCATGGTATCAACCGACTGAATCTGCCATATTCGCGCCGCGGCCGCCACCTGTGCGACAGGCGGCCGCGGCCACCAACGCACGGCAACACTCACCGCAATAAGCACGATCACTAACCGTAAATAGGGGAGTCCACCGCGTCTTTTTCGACGTCTAGTTCTTCCGCTCATATATTCTAAATTCACCATAATTATGTACTTGAACGTAGTTGTTCTTAAATTCTGGGGTATTCTTAATCGCCCGATACACGCTATCTGGAGGGAATGTAAGGAGCGTTATATACGCCACGTTTGGGCCAGGTCCATTAAGCGCATTCGTCCAATACTCTCGGGTTCCTTCATGAATATAATTCTTCATAGGGAGCCCCGCGCGCGCAACAAATGCGTCATGTGACGCAAGCGACGTAAGAATCAACCCGCCACGATAATGTTGTTTAAGCCAAGCACTTGCTTCAACCGTATAATACGTATTTTTCAGCCCGTGCAATCCGTCAGCCAACGATACCGGAACGCCGGCGCCAACAAAAAGGACGCTTTGTACGAGCAGTACCGCAACCACCAGCCCACGCAAAACAACATTCGTTGACACCACGCCCGCAACAAGCGCAATCGCAGGAAGCGCCATTATGCCATAGCGAATATTAAACATCCCCGGGTCATGCGACGCCTGGGGGACATTCATTGCCGACTGCCCGGCGTATAGCGCAATCACGTTAAACACAATGGGGGTCAGTACCGCAATGAGTGCAAATAGGTACGCCTTCCGCTTCACTATAAATGGTGAAATCACCAGCCCAAACATCGAGACCGCCGCCAACCATATGCCGTTGTTGTCGATTACTGACCACATAAAATACGTCGCCGCGTTATACCAACTTCCTTGAGTGGGTAGTTGCCCCACCTGCTTAAGCACCTTCTGCTGCGCCGCCGCCGAATACGGTCCGCGCATAAAATAGAGAGGATCTCCAAATATCACTTTATTCCATCCAAGCCACAAACAAATCCCAAATCCGCCGGCACATAAATACAAAATAGTCGCGCTTTCGGCGCGCTTATGCCCCCGTAGTCGCCAAATCCAAAATGGCAGCAGAGCAGCAACACTCATAAACAAAAACCACCCGTCGTATCGAACAAGGGTTGCACACGACACCGCAAAACTTCCCAAAATAAGATCATTAATCGCGTTTGTTTTTAGATACTTCGTAAGAAAATAGATCGCCACCACAAATGTTGCGATAAGCAGGGGTTCGGTCATCGCGGTAGTCTGCAGATACAAAAAATTTGGATTTAGCCCCAGTACCGCAGTCCCCACAACCGCCGCCCATTCGCGTTCGGTCACAAGCCTGATTGTTTTGTACATAAACACCACACTCATCACATACGCACTCATCGACACAATGCTCCCTGCAAATCCGGTATGCCACAACAGATCGTTCCATGCAAAAAGAAGCATCAGTAAATGCGGAAGCGGAAGCCACACCGTACCAATCTGCGCCAACCCCGGAGTCAAACTATCTACCACCCGCCGCGCAATATTTAAATGCGACGCCGCATCATTATACGTTTGAACATAATTATGCGAAAACGAAACCCACCACGCGACTACCGAAACCACAATCGCAGTAATTAACACGATTTTCCCGATAACTTTGTCGCTCATTTATTACTTTATCTCCTTATCTGGCTTCGTTTTAATCTTAAATATCCACATTCCGTCGTTCGTGTATACACGGTTGTAAAAATACTTCATATTTGGAGACTTACCCAAATACTTAGTTACTTGATCGTCTACGTTATACGAGTCCATGATTACCCATTTTGCGTATCGTTGAGGATCTTTCGTGGATTCTTTCCAATATCTTCCTGCGCCTTCATGGATATAGGTTCGGTATTTTAGTCCCATCTGAAGCATTTGTGGGTCATGTTTGAGAGCACTAATCATTATTAACCCTCCGTCATAGTGTTTTTTCATCCATACAACCATTGCCTTCTCTTTTGGCGTGCCTTGCGTAATGTTGTCTGTTACGCTTATAGGAATCTGGTAAATGATATTAAAAGTAGGTTTGTAATAACTATAAAATTGAATACTAACTAGCGCGAAAAGTATGCCTTTTAAAGCTGCAGATTTAATATTGAAAAGATATGAGCATAATATCGTGATCATAGGTAACATCAACAGTCCATATCTGATATTAAATTCAGGGAATTTATTCAGTTTTAACGAAAAAATATTAGCCAACGTGAAATCGGGCTGATCAATCGGCGTGTTTCGCATTAACGTAAGCAGCATAAAAACATACATGCTTGTACATAACAACACAGGAAGGAAATAAAATGACTTATCTTTGATTGATCTGTATGCAACAATGGGAAGTGCTATTACAGCCATTACTGAAGGGATCAGACCATTCATCCAAACTATAGCAGTGTTGTATTTGATAAATGCCTGCAAAAGGGTTATGTGCTGCATAAAAACGTGCAGTTGAGTTTTAGAGTCACCCACCGCATGTGAGGCTGTATAGTAGTTCTTCCAGAAAAGTGGGTCGCCGAAAATAGCAGTTAAATAAAGTGTCCACACTGCAAATCCAAGCGATGCCAAAGTAGCAAATAGAATAGTCGCGCTTTCGGCCTTTATGAATTTTTTGGTGTCGAACCATGTATATATAAAGACCATAACTATAGATGCTCCCAACATCGAAAGTCCTTCGTATCTTATTAGACACATTCCTGTTAACGCAATGCCGGCCGGTATCAAATAAAGCCTATTTTTAGATTTGACCCAGATGATGAAATAGTAGAGGCCAATTGATACAAAGCAAAGATAGAGAGATTCGGACATAGCTGTTGTCTGCAGATATAGATTGTTGATGTTGAGTATATATACAGTCAAAGCGAGTAATGATGAAGCAAAAGAATTGGTGATTGTCTTTAGAGCCCTGAATAGATATGTACCCCCGATTATGTAAGCAGTCATCGAAACTATTGCTCCTGCGATGCCTGACCGCCATAAATAGTCATTCCAGATAAATGGCAACATTAAGATTTGTGGTAACGGAAGCCATACGTTGCCAAGTTGAGCAAAACCAGGAGTAAGATTATCTATGATCTTGCGTGAAATGTTCATTCTGGACAAGGCATCGCCATATAACATATGGCGGGCATCCTGAAAATAGTAGAAAAAGAATATTGAACTTAAGAACGCCAGTATAAATACAATGAATGGAGTCTCATAATAACTAATTGTGCTAAATTTATTTCTTAGATATTTCATTGTTATTAGTCGATTTTTTTAATTCGCTTTGCCGGAACCCCGCCGAATATAGTTAATGTCGGTATGTTTTTAGAAACTACTGCTCCTGCAGCCACGACAGCATTCCGCCCAACCGTCACGCCTCCTAGAATAATCGCGCCAGTCGCTATCCATGCACCTTGCTTAATGACAATTTGCTTTTCTTTTATTGCAAGTATTCTTTCGTTTCCAAACCGTCGGTAATCATGTGTTCTTGCCAAAAGCATACATTTATGTCCAAAGAAAGCATTATCTTCAATAATCACCGATCCTTCTGAAGTGGATCCAGCATTTATTAGGACATCGCTCAAAGAAACGTTATTTCCAATAATGATGTTTTCGTTCCCACTAAATACTTTAAATCCTCTACTAAAGGTAACCTGTTCTCCTATCTTTACTATTCTATGGACATATCTCAGTCGTAAGCGGCAGGAAAGAAAAATAAGCTTCTTCTTAAACCGCGCAAGCGGTCTATATATGGCTCCCTGTAAACTAGAAGCGGTTCCATATCGATCCTTCAGATTATTATGGAAGGCTTTTTGAGGTATGTCAGGTTGTTTATTTCTCACTGGTTTCATATATGAATATCGTATTAAATTCTTAAGGATTATTGAGAGGCGACGATTACAATATCAGTCATGTATTTTTTTCCAAAAGGCATTCTCTGAAATATTTTACCTATTACTACAGCAATCGATTCCGGTACGTACAGACTCACAAGTAGGAGTGTAATTGGCATAATAGGATCGAAACGTTTTATGAGGTCAATGTTGTAGCCATTTTCAATCAGGAGTTCTGTTAGAGAACTTACGGTGAAGAAATTAATATGGGTTCTATCGTAATAGTGATAATAAACAAGTTTCGAATTAATAAAAACACTTGGCAAATCACAATTAGGCACGGAGATAATAACGTTCTTGCTCGCAACTCTGCCGATTTCCTTTAAGGCATCTGATGGATGCTCTAAATGCTCAAGTACCTCGAAGAGGAGAACAGTATCGACAGATCTATTCTTATAAGATAAATCGTAAATATCACTTACTTTGAAAGTTCCTCTTGGATGTTTCTTCCAGTCATCATAACTAAGAAGATCACAACCTATGGCCTCATAACCCCTGCTATTTAATGTATTTACATATGTACCATGTGAGCATCCTACATCGAGTATTCTTTTTCCAGCATATTTAGCTATTACCTTGAGCTTATTCTTGTCAACATATCTCCATACTTTACCTTCACCTCGCTGTTTTTCTAAATCTTTCTTATTTGTCGCTGTTTTCATACTGGAATCGTTTTAAAAATAATCTGCAATCTTTTCACACAAACACTTATATCGAATTCCTTAGCTTGCATGATACAATCAATTTTCATTTTTTTAGCTTTGGATAAGTTAAACGCCCTCACAGTTTTCACAATCTCATCTACTGTCGGCTTTATTAAATACCCTGTATTACCCTCTATAACCGTTTCTCTGCAACCACCTTCATCTGAAGCTATGCAGGCCTTTCCAGAAGCCATTCCTTCGACAGGAACTAATCCATAATCTTCATCGATAGGCATGTAAATTGTGGCTAAGCAGTTAGCATATAAGCCTATTAGTTCTTTATCATTTACTGAATCTTTTAAAGAGATATTTTTACTGTCGCCTATAAGTTTCATAATTTTCTCCTTTTCCGGACCTTCACCGACTACTAGAAGTTTTTGATTCGGCAACTGCTTAAAAGCTTTTACGATAAGGTCGACTCGTTTCTCCTGAGAAAGCCTCGAGACACTCAGATAATAATCTGAGAAGGTTGCGAAGTGAAAGTTACTTGTTTTCACCGGGGAATACACAATCTCCGCATTCTTAGAATAGTATTTCTTAATTCTTTTCTGAGCAACTTGAGTTTGTGCGGTAATATAGGCAAAGTTGTTTTTAACGACTTTTTGGTCGACAGCTTTAAATAGCGCAATATGTAAACGCAACATAAGCCCACGAAATAGAGTAGCATTCTTTAGCTTCCATTCTTTCAAATCGTACATTATCCTGTTCGGAGTAAATGAAAACCATATGTTGTTATCATCCCTTCTAGAGGCATAAATAGAATAAAGACCAATGAACATTTTTATATCGTAGTCGTACCTCGGACAGAATATGAATCTAAGAGGAGCTTCGAATAAAAACCCAACTGGATGATTTTTAGTTATTGTTAAATTTCCTATATCATGAACTTTCACTGTCTTATTAAGTTGAACTGCTAAATCTTTATTAAAGCCTGCCGTAATAATGTCTGCATCTAGTGCGTTTGCCAAATCTATAGTTACTTTACTTGCGCCGCTATTACCCATGAGAGGATCCGCATATATTGCAATCCTTGGTTTACGTGAATTTCTCATATAAATATATCGGTCGTCGACTTTCTAAGATCCATGATTAAAATATTTCTATATGCTTGTACGACTTTTCTGTCCTGTATGAGCGTTTTTATGTAAGTGCGCTTATTCTTCTGTTTCATCAAATCTGCTACTGAATTTAACAAGGTGTTTGATGATACGATGTTCATCGCTAGATTCCATTTTTTTAGGTTGAAATTATCCATAAACCCTAGGGTCTTATGCGCATATGACATCGTTATAAAAGGTGTATATACCGTGGCAGAGAGGATTGCAGAGTGTAATCGATTACAAACTGAAAACTGCGCATGTTTTAATATTCGTTTTACGTCTGCGGGAGTATTAACTCTCTCTAAATGAAAGATTCTTTTATCAAAAATTGCATTATTAATGCGAGTTGCGACTATAAGATCGTTTTCTTCTATCACATTAGACGCCATTGGGATAAACTTACATCTAAATCCCCATTTTGTATAAACCTCTTGTACGAACGTCACTATTTCTTTTTCCACTTTCAACTGGTGATCATGCCCAAAAGTAAGCCCTGTCCTCAATGTCAAAACGAAATAATTATCAGTTTTTCTGTCAACATCGTCCTTCCAGTCATAAAGAGCAAGGTCTGGAATAAACACGGACCGGGTATTATATTTCTTCGCAAGCTTAAGCGAGATTTCTTCACGAACCATAAACAGTGTGTTCTTAACGGCATTGCCAGCAAGTTGTTCATGTACACTGGAAGCGAACGGACCGAAGGATGACGGTAGTATAATGATTTTCTTCTTATATAGTTTTGCTATATAAAATGGTAATAAGTTTAAACCGATTCCAAAAAAATCCTTAACGGCATCACTAGTAATAAAGTAGCCACCACCCATAGCTACTACAAGATCTGCGTTTTTTAAATCCTCTATGTAGCGATAAAAGCCTTTTTTAGGGATCAGTTTTTGACTAATTAAACCTAGCAGAGCATAAGAAGCTGAAAGAATGACAATACCCATGAACCTCATGAACTTCATAATTTGAGGAACTGTCTTGGCGGTTGCTCTTATTGCATACCCGTAAGGTGCGTAGTGTTTTTCAAATTTCGACTTTATTTTCGCCTTTATAGGAAAGTCTTCTATAGACTCGCAGAGAAAAGTAAAACTGTTAATGCCGAATGCCTCTTCCAATATTTCCAACGCACTATTTCTTATAGCCATATCACCAATATTTTTCTTGCCATACATATTGATCACGGTAATTTTTTTCATAGATAGTTCAGATCAAAAAGATTTGTATGCAACTGGCTGAGTATGAGCTCACGCGAAAATGTCTTTATAGCATAGTCGCGAACACTAATCTTGTGTTTAGCCAATTTTTTATTTCGTTTTTCATTCAATATACTTCTAAAGAGTTTAATGTAGCCTTCCGGCGTATCCTGGCGATTAATATGCTGTATATATTTCGGCAAACCTATCTCTGTTGCAGGGGAACTAACCGTACTCAACCCATGTGACATTGCTTCAAGACTAGCTAGAGAAAAACTTTCAGCGCGTGATGGAGAGAACAATAAATCACAATCGCTATATAGATTTTTCATTTTTTCCTTCTGGATATATCCATAATATTTGACATTTTTTTTACTTGCTAATCTCTTTAGTTCTTCTCCCATTGGTCCAGCTCCTGCTATGTGATAAACGAACTCATTAGTGCTTTTGGAGATCGTGTCGATCAGTATGTCTACGCCTTTTCGTATGCTTAATTCTCCTATGAATGCAATGTTCAACTTCTCGTCTTGTGGACTATTAGTATTATTCTCAATGTCTACACTTTCATTAACGGAAGTGTAATTGGGGATACATACAACGTTCTTAAGTTTTAACGTATTCTTGAAAAATTGTTGGTCACGGATATTAAGAACATGTATTTTTTGCATTCCATTTAATACGAGCTTGCTGATGAGCGATGTGTAAACCGCATTGTGAATATGGTCAAGTATCTTTATGGGTTTACGATATATAAATGCCGAATGGATTCCCGCAACAGTTTTCTTTAAGCCACCCAGACCTCCTAAATATAAAACTATTAGAGTCTCCAATACCTCATATCGAATGTATATAGTTTTGGCACTCCTCAGAGCTTCTCTTGACTCTCTCCAACTTTGAGTAAACGGGACAAAGGCACTAAACGTGAGCGACAAATGGTGCGGTGGTCCTTTCGATAGATCCTGAGACGTGCGCTTGCTGAATTTTTGACCCAGCACTGCTTTACCATAAATATTTGCAATACTAGGATGAACGTCCATCAATATTGTTTTTGCAGATCTGCTTGTTGAAGTTGCGACATCTAACATCCATCGTTCGGCACCACCCATAAATTGTATCGGCGCAAAGTTGAGAAATACAATCCCCATTGGATTTTGAAGTGCCATATCTTTTTTAAGACTCTTTGTAGATTTGGCAATGTCCCAGATATACGGATTTATCTTGCGCCAGTGAGAATCGTAGTGACCGAGTAGTCGAGCTAACCCCTCAATGCCAATACCGCCACAAAACCATACTAATTCTTTAATGTTATTTACCTTGTAGTCGACGAATAATAGTCTCAAGCTAGACATCGTCATATTATTAATCTTTACGTTTTCTTCCTCATGGAGGCGTGCGTGGCCGTTGAAGATTCTGCGGCGTTGACGGATTAGGTCGGCTACGGTTTCGGGACCTTTGTTGCGAACGACCGCTTCGTCAACGTGGACTATTTTGTACCCCAACTGGATGAGTTTAGCCTGAATAAAGGCTTCGTCGACCGCGGTTTTTGGGGAGATGTTTGTTAAGACATTGCGGTAGGCGATGATTTCGCCAAAGCGGGGAATGTGGCGGTGAAACCACCACCAGGTGTGAATTAT
This sequence comes from Candidatus Microgenomates bacterium, assembly GCA_016178125.1. GTDB lineage: Bacteria > Patescibacteriota > Microgenomatia > UBA1406 > GWC2-37-13 > JACOTV01. The sequence goes on from JACOTV010000028.1 coordinate 14,315, forward strand.
GTACCCTAAAAAGGTGTTTGGATCGTTGACCGGGATTGGGGCTCCGCCGGTCATTCCAATTTTGGGATCTTTCAAAAAAGGAAGGCACAGTTTTTCAATGGTGTCGGCGCGGGGAATGGTGTCGGCGCTTTCTATAACAACGATTTCGTCGTTTGTGTTTTTGAGGAATGCATTGATTGCCGAGGCTTTGCCCAACCTCGTAGGTTCACGTATTAATATGCAGCGCTTCCATTTTTTGCAGTACTTTTTAACTTCGGTGTCGGTTTCGTCGGTACTGCCTGAGGACACGACGACAATAGAATTGATGCGAATTCGTTTGGTTTTTTGCGTAACCAGAGCCTCAAGGATTTTGGTTATATTTTTCCCTTCGTTATACGCGGGAACACAAATCGAAACGTTCAGCTTCTTGGGTATTTTTTTCTTCATCTCAAGCCCTTCCTAATTGCCAATAAGTGATTTGATTCAAGAACGTGGAGCCCGCCGCTTAGTACCAAACTCACCATACCGGTGTACAAAATAACGTGTATGAATTGGCCAATATCGGCGTGGAAAAAGAGGAGTCCGATGCACATCCCGCACGCCATAATAATCGAGGTTATAGGGTATGCATATTCTTGAAGTGCTAAATGGAATGTCGTGATGCAGCTTGAGAGGGCAAAGAGCGAAATGGCCCCGGCGTACGGAATTAAGTAGGGGAGAATCGATACCGTTTTTGCGCCAAACAGAATGGGTAAAATGAGTGATCCAAAAAGGCCAAGCCCGACGAATGCACATAGTAAGAGTACCGATGTGGCGCCAAAAACGAGGAGAAATGTCTTATTCTGGGTTGATTTGCCACTACGGCTGACGATTGCGACCGTGAACAAATTAGGCAATAACGCGAAGAAGTAGATCATTTTGCCAATTAACGAAAGAAGCGCATATTGGCCCGCCTCACGGGGCATAAGAAAATGTTTGGCAAGCATGACATCAAAGGTAAGATACGCCATAGACGCCAAACCCGCAATTACCGAACCGGTAAAGAATTTGCGAGGAAACGCATACGTTTTGGTGTGATCAAGATGTTCTGTGGGCTTGGGAATCAGCATCATCGAAATGACAAACGACACGGCAACCGACAGCGGGATCGAAATATAGGCAAACGACCCCGCGTGTCCTTGTAACAGAATCCACGCGAAAACCAATTTAGACAACGCTTCAAGAACATTCATCGTGCTGACTTGTTTGAAGTGGAACGCTCCCTGCAAGAATCCACCATTTGCATATTGCACAAAACTGACCAATATGATCGGCGTAAAAAGAAGTGGTAAAACAACGGCAACATGAAAAAATGACGCAACAACCGGAGAAAGAGCAAGCCACCCCATAGTCAACACAACGCTCAGCATGATTATGCGACGGCGTGTTGCGTATAGAAACTCAAGTCCGCTGTGGAGTCCGTAGTGACCGACTAACGAAGATGTACGATGGTTCATCGTAACGGCGAGTGCGTTTTGCAAAACAGACAATAGATACGAAAACGAATTGAAAAGCGTTATGAGGGCAAAGTCCTCAAAGCTTAGTGCGCGTCCTAAGTATGCATTAAACGCAAACCCCAAAAAGTTTACCCCGATTGAGGACGCTAAAAAGATTGATGCGCCTGAGAGATGTTGTTTTTTCATGATATTATGCACCGACAAATTGTTTATCAACAAGGTCCTTCCCGATCGCTTTTTGTGCCTGGTTTACCGATTTTTTGTGTCCCAAATGCAAACCGTGTTTGGTTTTTGACCAGTGATGCGGCGCAACGATCAATCGATACAAAGCGACCCACGCGGCAACGCTCATGGCAAGCCAATACAGGGGAATCAGAAAGATATATTTCACGAGTTCGTCATGGCCGCGCTTTACACATCCAACCATGTAGTAATACAAGTACAAAAAGTTGCCAAATACGAGGGCAAAGAGTGCCATATATAAAATGGCAGCCGGAAAAAATGATTCGATAAAAGTTCCCAAAGCAGGGCGCAGGGCAAAATACAAAATCGTGATAACCCACATAAGCGGGTTAATAAACATCGACAAAATTTTTCCCCCAACGACTAATTGGAACGTGAGAAAATGCGGTTCGCGATAATCGTTAATAAATTCTCGGGGGTCGCGCATGTGTACCAAGTACGTTTGCATATACCCTTTGATCCAGCGGGTGCGTTGCCAAAACCAATTTTTCATATCGCTATTTGCTTCCTCGAGGGTGGTTGAGTCGATAATTGCAGTGCGGTATCCGTGCTTTACAAGCCGAATTCCTAAGTCACAATCTTCGGTTACGTTAAACGAATCCCAGCCTTTCAACTTGTGTAGATCTTTGGTTTTAAAGTGATTACTGGTTCCGCCCAAGGGAATAGGCGCATGTACTGATTGGAGGCCAGTAAGCACTAAATCGAACCACAATGAATACTCGGCGGTAAAGACGCGGGTTAAGATATTTTGGTGTGGGTTATAAAAGTTGAGTTTCGCTTGAATACATATGGTACGCGGTCCTGCTTTACGAAACGCGAGGACAGCCTTTTTGAGTTGCCGGGGATCGGGGACATCTTCGGCATCGTATATAACGGTATATTCACCGCGTGCTAAGGTGAGCGCGTAATTGCATGCTTTTGGCTTTGTCTTAGGATACGAATGGGGGACTATCACAATCTCAAAATAGGGGGGTAAGTCATATCCCCGAGCCTTTTCGATGGTTTCTGAGTCGTCTTCTTCAAGTAGAAGCATCACTTGTAGCTTATCTTTGGGGTAATCGAGACCATTTATGGAGCTAATAAACTGCGGCAATACATCCCATTCTTTGTACAACGGACACAAAATTGAATAAGTTGGCCACGCATGAAGAGCATTTTCGGCCTGGATTTCTTTATAACTGACAATTATTTCGGGGGCCTTTGAAAAACTACGGTAGATAAGAAACAGGTTAAATAAGAGGTCTGCAAAATACAATATGGTGAGTATGGCGATAAACACAACAATCGTAAAATGCCAGTTTAAGACAAGCGCGGCGATAAGAATAGCTACCCCAACAATCATATAAAACGCCTGATGAAATACGACACGCTGGAATGCGGTGTGGTGCGGATGCAGCTGGTTATGGGGTACGTATTTTTTGCCGTTATG
>JACOTV010000029.1 GCA_016178125.1 Candidatus Microgenomates bacterium
CAAGAATCACGTATCATTGCAAGCTACGGAGAACACCTTGACCCACCGGTAGTCCAAAGGATTGTTCGTGAACACACCGAACTAATGGGTAGTGCAAGAATTCAAGATTTTGGAGCGATATTACTGGAACGACTATTCAAGCAGGAATTACGGCCTGATGCTGCAAGCGTCAGCAGACGACCTAATGAGGATACCAACACATCCAAACCTCCAGAGACTCAATCCAAACCCCCGATCGCTCAGAGAATTACATTGTTTCGGGCGCGCTAGATAAAGTGGTTAACAAAGCGCATGTGACCACGCACCTCTTCATGACTCTGGCTCATGAAACCACACTTAGGACATTGATACGAAACAAGCATGCCTTCCATAATTAATATAGGTAATTGGTAATATCCATAACAATACAGTCAGAGATTGGTAATTTCGGCAAGGGTTTCGTAAGAAAACCGTAAAACCAACCCCATATCTGCTACAATCTTATATTTTCATATATGTTCCTTATTCCGCAGGAAGACTACGAAGTGCGACAAACCGCAAAAACAGGGCGTGGTACCACAAGGGACATATGCTCTTTGCTACTCTACGACGCATTTTCCCCGGCGAAGAACTCACAATGAACTATCTTATCGATCCATCGTTTGGCGAACGCAATTACTTTGTTTGTCATTGCGGATCGCCGGTATGTAATGGCACCCAATACATTCATCCGAACAAAATTGTGCAATTTGAAAAAATGTTCGCCGAATCTGCGTCGCGCCAAAGCGACGAAGAAAAACATCTGCCCTTTGGCGCGACGCTCCCACCGCTTAAAACCTATCCAACCCATTTTACCGACGATCCGTTTTATGACCTATTCGGGTCCTCAAGTCATGCACCGACGATATTGCCCCATGATACAACCGTTCCCTCGCTCCATGCACTAAGAAAACTTCTGCGCGAATCTGGAACCCACCTTGCATTCAGCGCTATAAAGATCACCGTTTGCGGCATCATGGATGACCTTATTATTTCAACATCCATCTGATTACCATCATATGAACAAACAACAGCTCCTTGAGTATCTTGAAAACCGGTTATACGTTTGCGCGCAGCCTTCACCCATCCATGGAATTGGTGTGTTTGCCGTCCGTGATATTCCCAAGGGTGTTGATCCGTTTCAAAGTAACTACGAAGAAGACACGATCGAGTTCACCCGAAAAGAACTCAATCATTTGCCCCCGCGAATTATGAAAATGATCGAAGATTATTGCGCCGAGGATCAGGGTAAATATCACATTCCAACGATCGGATTTAACCCGATCGAATTAGGCAGATACATCAACCATTCAAAAACACCCAACACCGCAACCGACAAAGATGGATGGCATTTTGTAACACTTAAGGAAATAAAAGCAGGGGAAGAACTCGTCGTCGATTTCCACACATACAACGACGACCACACGGTACTACTGCGGGATCGTTACGCAGAATAAGGGCTTTTTGGTAAGTCCAAACATTTCTTTCCACCCCAAATCCTCGGGGCCGGCATCAAACGTTTTGGCGCCAAGCGATATCGCCATTTCTATATTCGCAAATATTAGATACTTTCCTAAATTTGCATAGGTCATTTTGTTAACTCCTGCGTTAAAATAGGTATAGGTAGAACCAGCAAAAAATGCTATCGTTACCCCTTCAACGTTGCCGTTTACCACGACGCTTAATCCGACAGCACCACATTGAGCGTTGAATAAATCACGCAACAATTTTTTTCCGTCAACGTCGGCAAAATCAGAAGCGTTCCCCAGGTTTGAAATATTGAGGTCGACCAAGAGGTCCATGTCTCCATCGGTTGAGGGTCGTATTTGTATGTCAGCAGACTCTTTTAATATTCTCATTTCTCGAATTCTATTTTTTTTCGATTTTCCTCGAAACGCCATAGCTATATAATCGTCTATTGTTTTGCACTGCGAAATATCGGCAAAATACTTGTACTCGTCGATAGCGCACTTATACAAAGACCCGTTCGGACATTCATTCATAAGAAACAAGGTTGCCGGTCGATCGAGAGATTTGAGAAGCTGCACCGTCGCCGACTCGTATCCTTTTTTCACCAGTATTCGATTGTCTTCGGTATAACCACCACCAAAAAATTCGAGGTAGTTTTCGTCGGTATTATATTGCAGCGGCAGTAGCGCCACTGGTTCTTCGCCATCATATGCTGCATAAAAGAAGAGTTCAAAGAGATCGTGATTATACAAGCTTTCTCTAAACTCCCAGGTGTCATATACGCATTCGATCGGTGAGAGCGCTTTCCAAAGCTCACGCGAGGTTTTTAGGTCTTTAATGCAACCTATACGAAGGTGATTCATGAAGACAATTTCTTTTCGAACGAGTATACCGTTTTTGTGTCAAAGAATCGATGCTTCCATCCCATATCTTCCTGAAGACAGTCAATCAACCTGAAGTTTTTTTTAATCGCATCTTCAATCTCAATAAAGGTCATAAAGTTGCCGATGCCGCCAAATCGTTGGGTGTCGTTTCCACCGCGAAATAGATAGTACGTACTCGCGCATTCTATCACCATATCAATCGCCGCGATGGTATTGTTAATCACTACTTTAATAAGTACGCAAGAATATGATTCAGCATATGACGCAATATTACGAAATGCTGCCAGTTCTTTTGCATTCAAGAATTCGCTCGTATCGATACCTGTCTCTTCACGGCGCTTTATATTCATAGAAACCATCGTTTCAAAATCCTTCAAGTGGGCTGAGGCTTTTAAGAAACTCACTGTCGGATTTTGGTCCATAATCCGCTGATAATCGGCCTTTAGGTTATACCGATTTTTTTTCTTCAATGTTGCCAAATACTCGTCCATTGAATGCAACGAAATAATATCTTTTACATATTTTGGATCAGTGTCCTCGGCAAACTCGCCAAACGCAGAAAGCGCCTGCATGTTTTCAAATGGTCGCATCGCATACAAACGTAGCGGGGTAGGCGCAAGATACCCCAGTATGGGTACATACCGTGGATCGGTGGCAAACATGCGCTGATCTTCGGCCCAATACCCACACATCCATTCATATATTTTTTCGTCACCGTTATACCAAAGAGGCAGAAGCCCCACTACCTCTGAATTAGCATATAGTGTGTAAAAATACAGCGGGAATTTATACGCATTGAGCCATGCCATACGATAATCCCACTGATCAAACACCGATTTATTCGGTGAAAATCGCTCCCAGAGTGCGCGACACGCATCGACGTCGGACTCGATCGTTACCGAAAGTGAGACACTCGGCAGCAGGCTCTGCAGTCTAGTTTGCTGGGTTACTTCGTCGAGGTGTGTTAGATCTGTTTTCATAAATATGATTTCAGTTCACGACGATACATACTCATTATTTTATTCTTAAATCGAGGTGGAATGTTCTGTGTTTCGTGAACCCCCATATATTTAGTAATATAGTACTTCTTTTTCTTATTGAATTTAGGGAGAACTACCTTTTTAAACCGATCGATGTTGGCTCCCGTGTATCCGTTCTTCATGGCCAAATAAAATGACACCATAGTTTCTTCATGTCCACCATACTCTTCATTCTTATCTTCTCCCGTAAACATTCCTTTGTATAGATGCTCGTATTTTTTATCAAATAGGCTGTCGGTAAATCCCATGGTGTAAGGGTCGATACCAAACGACGCAAGCATCGGGAACATATATGAACACTTGTCGCAATTTTGACACCACCGGCGATCGCGTGCACCTGGATCCATCGCAAAACACGACATCTGGTATTTTCCGATATCGGGATATCGCCTATGGAGAATGTTTGTTTCGGCAATTTCGTTCAGTGGTTCAACAAGACTCATAACCTCGATACGTCGTCCACATAACATCGATGTAAGGAGCGACAATTGAGTTGTCCATTCGCGTATTTGATCATACGCATATCTGAATGTGAGCATCCCCTCACGATCATAAAAATCGTCGTTACATGATTGTTCATTCCCGACGATTGCGTATGACGCATCAAAGTAATGAATAAACGGAAGCGACATCATAAGATATTCGGTAACCCATAACCCGGTGCCGAGTTCGGTTTCAAGTCCCCAATACTTACCGTATTTAAATATTCCCGGGCCAAACGATATGAAGTTTGGTTTTATGTTCATTTCTTTTTCAAACTGTTTCTTTAGGATTTGTTTATGGTCATTTTCATAGGTATGCACGGGCTCAATGGCGTTAACAAGAATTGGATGTAACCCTAGTTCACGACTCGCCAACGCGTACGACAATAAGCTTTCCTTTCCAAACGAAAACGTGATGAGCGCGTTGTCGGTCGGTTTTTTATCAAAAGCTACTGTCGGGGGAACTTTTATAGTCTCGTCGGCAAACGTGACACGCGTGTTCACAAATCGGTTTACATATTCTTGCGAGGACTTTCCGTCGGTATGGGCTGAACACGCCATGTCATAGATACCACATTTATACAAATACGTTTCAGAAATCGGACGTGCTGTTTTATATTCGATCGATCGAATATTAAGAATCTGCGGCACAAATAATGTTGAACTGTAAGCCAGATTATCTTTAAGTATTTCCTTTAGGTATGCTGGGGTTTTGCTCCATATCGCAGATGGATAAATTATGGGAAAATGATCGCCATTTACTATAACGTCTATCCCATTTTTGACAATGGCTGCGTCAACAATGAGTCTTTTAGGAAGTGCTTTCTGAGGGCTCATGGGA
>JACOTV010000038.1 GCA_016178125.1 Candidatus Microgenomates bacterium
AGTTGAATGCCGCACCTATAATGCCAAATCCTTTTGCACGTTCATGCGGTTCAGTAGTATCTGAAATAACGGCGGCAGCAACGGGTAAATTCCCCGCAGTTAGGCCATCTAGGGCGCGCGCTAAAAAGAGAACCAATACGTTGGGTGCAAACGCCGTTATGATAAACGAAACTGCTGTTCCGGCGATTGAGGCAATAAGCATGGGCCGACGGCCGTACTTGTCGGACATACGACCAATAATAGGCGTCGAAATAAACGAACAGATACCAAAAATCGCAAACAGTAATCCGTTTTGGAAGTCGCTCAATCCAAATTTGCGCGAGTAGCTGTAAATAATGGGGATGATGATTCCATAGCCTAAGGCGTTTACAACGGCGATCAATCCAATAATGACAACGTTTCTGTTTTTATGCATAGGGTGAAAGAATATAGTACCAATTTATTGACACTTTGTACACAATCCAAAGAATTCGGCGTTGTGTTGTTTGATCACAAAAGAGGTGCGTTTTTGAAGCTTATTTTCGACGTCTTCCATACCGCACTCGGCAATGTCCTCGACACGACCGCAGCTTGTGCAAATTAAATGATGATGATGAGGAAGCGAGGAAAGTTCGTACCGAAACTTGCCTTCCCCGAACTCGACTTTTTTAAGAACGTTAAAATCGGTAAGTGTATTGAGCGTTCGATACACGGTTACGCGATCTGTTTTGACATCGTGTTTTTCAAGAAGATCAACAATCGTGTCTGCATCGAGGGGTTTTGAGCTGTGGTGAAAGACGTCGAGGATAGCAATCCGCGCAGGCGTTTTTTTAAGGCCAGTGTCATGCATAACTTTCAGGGTGCTTTTCATAGGTATATTATACAGCCCTATAGAAGGACTCTCTAAAGGGCCCGCACGAATGCTTCTGTTACTTGAATTCGGGGAGTATTTGTTTTTCGTAGAACGCGAAGAAGTCTTCTTGGTGGGGGCCCACCTGGTGAATATAGACATTATCGAAGCCGGCGGATGCGTATTCATTGATTGCGGCCAGGTGTTTTTTGGCGCTTGGGCCGCAGACCACGGCGGCCGCGACGTCTTCGGGGCGCACCGTCGCGGCCGCGTCCTCGAAGTCCTCGGGCATTCTGCGTTCTTGGTTTAGTCGTTGGGGAAGCGCGGCATTCGGCCATGATGCATGGGCGATCTTCACCGCTTCAGCTTCGGACGGTGCGTAGCACACAGTGAGCTTTCCATATTTGGGCTTACGACGACCACCAGTCTCGTTAAAGACTTCGATTACTTTTCTGTCGGGGGACTCGGTGATAAGTCCGTCTGCGTATTCGCCAGCGAGGGCTGCACTCCCGGCGCCTGATGCGGCAACCAGAATCGGCGGCAGTGTTTTGGGGAGTGAAAATACTTGGGCGTGCTCGACGATAAAAATATGTTCGTTTATATTTTCGCCGCTTCCCAAGCCGAGCATAAATCGCCCTTCAAGGAGACTTGCAGTTGTCGCCGCCGCTTGGGCAATAGTGGTTGGATGTATACGAATCGTGGGGCACGTTACGCCGGTGGCAAGCGACATCACTTTTGTCGCCTGTGACAATCCCCCCAACACACTCCAAACAAAAGGACTGTTTCCCTGTGCGTGCGTCCACGGGTGATAGCGATCAGAAACCATCGCAAACGAGAAGCCTGTTTTTTCGGCTAAGGCGCCATAACGGACTAATTGGGGAGCTGTGTGTTCTTCACTTGAGAGGGCGTACCCGAGACGGAGCTGTTTCATGAGCGTATTCTAACAGTTTTTTTTTAGTTAGGCAGATATTGTGCCACCTTAGCTAAGAGAAGATCTATATCAAAGGGTTTGGCAATAAAATCGTCAGCGCGCGCGGCACGGGCGAGCTCGGCACCGTTTTGGTTTGCCGAAACCAAAATAACTGGCACATTCGTGAATTGTTTGGTGGATTTGATGTAGCGACACAAGGTACATCCGTCGCGACCCGACATCCAGATGTCCAAAAGAAATAAGTCCGGAGAATCTTTCCCCGTATCATACACAATGTCACCACTGCGGGCAGTTTCTATATCGTATCCCGCGTCGCCTAGTATGATTGCCATTACTTCGAGTATGCCGGGGTCGTCGTCGACCACCAGTATTTTTTTATGCAGGGCCATAACATTAGCCATTGTAGAGGTTCAATGTAAGAATGGCGTAAAAATGGGCTGAAGGGCAGCTGTTAATCTAGAGCTTCAAAGCGCTCCGCAATCCCCGCACAACACGCGATCGCGGCCAAGACAAACGTCAGCATGAGAACGAGTTGTGTGTTGTAATGTCCCAGCAGCAGCACAGCCGCCCAACACACCAGTGCTCGTAAAAACGCGTTTACCACCTCGAGAATCGTAAAGTATTCTACGCGGTGTTCACCGTATTCGTCGGCGTGATCATACAACCCCTTATAAAAGGGAAGGTTCATACCCATCGTCGCCGATTGGTATATGAGATTAACAAATCCGGCGATGCCGATGCTCTGCAAAAACGGCCTCACCAAAAAAGTGGCCGACATTCCCAGGACACTCCCCTGCAGTAATTGCCGCCCTTTGTGCCGGTCGGTAAGCTGACCGATAAGTCTGGCCATAATAAGTGACGCCAAAAACCCGGCAGTTGAGATGGCGCCAAGTTCGGCATATGCTAAACCGGTGACTAAGAATAAGCTAATATACAATGGCCAAAAAAAGGTACTCACCAAGTTTTCGACGCAAAGCCACGAGAATACGAATGAATCACGAAACATCCGTCGCAGGGTGAAGAGCCTAAAGTTGAGGGGCCGGTGAAGAGTGACTTGCTCGGCAGTGGACATAAGCGGCACAATCCCAATAAAGAGAATGACCGTTGCCACCAGAAACGCAAATTGCGCACCAAAGAACGTCGCCAGAATTCCCCCGACAACGGGCCCCGCCGCGTACCCAATATTCTCAAGAATGCTTGCGAGCCCCAGTTCTTTCCCCCCATGTTCGGTGTGTTTGATCTTTGAAAAATCTACATGATATGCAATGTAGTACAGACTATTTGCAATCGCCCAAACAGCGGCTAACACTAACAGCGGCCAATGAAACAACGATAACGTCATGAACAATCCGAGCGTTGCTATTTGGAACACATGGCTTACGAGGATGGTGTGCTTGGGCCCAATAAGGAGGATGAGTTTTGCAGTAACAGGGGCCAAGGGAACCAGAAACACATAGTACCACGCAAACAAAACAACGATGTCGAGGACCGGGTATCCAAGCCTCAGAAGGTAGAGCGGAATGAAGACGCCTATTATGCTTAATGAAAGGCTGCGAAACATTGCACCGATATACAGTTCGCTCAGTTCATCGAATCCGATTTCACGCCAGTAATGGTGCTTGCGAAGAAGTTGAGTTATGCGCTTCTTAATACTCCCCATTTGATAATTCAGTATAGCAGGAATGCGGATATGATATAGTTCTTACCCCATACTTATAAATGTATGCAACAATGGGAACTGAAAGGAGGTGAATATATATGAAAATGTCGAGTATATTGATCGGAAGCGAGAACCCCAAAGCCTTAGCCGAGTTTTACGGAAAGGTTTTTGATGCAAAGCCGGGCTTTGAAGACGGTGGATACATCGGATACGACACCCACGGCACCTTTTTCATGATCGGACCGCACGACAAGGTAAAGGGAAAAGCAACCAATCCCGAGCGCATGCTCATAGGATTTGACGCCGAAGACGTGAAGGCAGAATTTGAGCGCATCAAGAAAACAGGTGCAACGGTTATTGCCGAGCCGTATGATGCAGGAGACAAAATGCAAATTGCAACGTTTGCCGACCCCGATGGTAACTATTTCCAAATAGCCACCCCGTGGAAAGGTTAATTGAGCGTGTGCTGTTTTAACACAGAAACAAAGATGGTGCCCGCCCGGCCCTGAGTGATATCGGGGTCGGCGAGCATACTCTTAACGACTCCGGCCCACCTTGCCTCTTTAAACTCACGTTTTGTAAAAAAATCTTTTTGATCGTCTAAAAAAAAGCGGCAAAACTGTTTAAATGTAGCCGGCTTAAAGTCAAGTTCGGCAAGTTGCCAGGGCCCGACCCTTAGGCCACTTACCCCGTGTTCAAATTTAGGATATTGAGTCATATGTTGAAACCCGGCATAATCTGCGGCAAAGTAGTTTTCTATAATAATGTCAATTAGTGTCGTTAGCGAAAGAGCAAAGTAAAACATCGGCACCCGTTCGTCGGGGATATGCAAAAGGCGGGCTCTCTGGAGATTTTGAATCGGTATGAATAAGTAGCCGTCGCGTTCGTGCACTTTTGCCCCGCGTATGAATTCATAAAAGTCGTCGCGAAAGAATCGGTGAAAGTAGTCTTGGGGCGTTATAGTGCTCATATCCGCATCAATTATAGCAAAAGGCTCCTACGAAGACGTTAGGAGTTACCTAGGGTACGGATGTATTCGAAGTGTACTTTTGAGACCGGTTGAACAGACAATCGCGACCCGCGGGTGCGTACGACCATCCCCTCAAGCCGCGGGTCGCTCTTTAACGTCTCAAGGCTTACCGGCCGCTTAAGCTTTTCAACAAACTCAACATCAACACACCACCACATCGGCTTTTCGGGATTATTTTTTGGGTCAAAATGTTCGTCGTTGGGGTCAAATTGCGAAGTGTCAGGGTGAGCCAGCGCACACACGCGCGCGATTCCATACACACCCGGATCGGTGATCGAGTGATAAAACAGTACCATGTCCCCAATCGCCATATTCTTCATGTTGTTCCTCGCCTGATAATTACGCACGCCGTCCCACTGGGTCTTCCCGTCTCTTTGAAGAGTATCTATCGAATACATCGCCGGTTCCGTTTTCATGAGCCAGTAGTTTGTCATAGAAATCATTTCCTATAGTTGTTATATAGCGATTTTTTCAAGAACCTCCTAAATAATAGGGCGTGATCGGCGAAGATAGGTCGACGGTGTCTTTTTCGTAGAATGAATTTTGCGTGAATACGAGGGTAATACATTCAATTATTCATATCACTGTTTGGTATGCTTAGGTATATTCATGGGACAAAAAGACCATAAGGTCAAGATGCGTACGGTAATTCAGCTCGTTTCGGCTTTTTTCATTATGCTGGCTGTTGCGACATGGCAGTCTATTGTTCCTGTGCGCGCTGCGTATACTTTCAGTGGTCTGCATGTTCAAGGCAACAAGCTCGTGAACGAACAAGGCCAGATATTTATACCTCATGGCGTAAATCGCTCTGGTTCAGAATATTCATGCTTCCATAATCAAGGATTTTTTGATGGTCCGAGTGATGACGCTTCGATACAAGCAATGAAAGACTGGGGAATTAATTCGGTGAAGGTGCCGCTTAATGCCAGCTGTTGGCTGAGCATAAACGGCGCTCCAGCCGCATTTTCGGGAGCCGCTTACCAAACCGCTATAACAAACTACGTGAGCGCGCTTGAAAACCATCAGATATACCCAATTGTGGTATTTATGTGGGACACCGAAGGACAGCCTGAGATGCCACTCGCCTCAGACGCTGTAACGCTCTGGCAACAGATTGCGACAAGATTCAAAGACGATAACCGTGTCATCCTTCATTTACAAGAAGAACCTCACCCCGGGGGTGGAAACACGTCCGCGACCTGGAAATGCTGGCGCGACGGAGGCAGTAGCTGTGACGGAATGGTAAGTGCCCCGGCGGTAGGGTTTCAGACACTCGTTAATACAGTCCGCGCGGCCGGCGCAAAAAACGTAATCGCACTTCCCGGACTCCAATACGCTAATATCATGGATCAGTTCTTAACCTACTTGCCATCGGACCCGCTGAATAACTTGATGGCATTGGTAGATGTATACCCTGATCTGAATACCTGCGGCAATACTGCATGTTATGACGCACAATACAAACCGGTTATTGACCGCATGCCACTTGCAGCAGGCGAATTTGGCGAGAGCGTTTATGACACGATTTGTGGTGTCGAGCAATCAAACGTTTTAATGAATTGGTTAGATCAGCACAATTCCGGGTACCTCGCGTGGGTCTGGAATACATGGGGCACCTCGTGCGGTAACCTTTCTCTTATAACAGATTTTTCGGGAACGCCGCATGAGCCCAACGGAACCAATTACAAAAATCACATCGCTCAGTTTACGACTGGCCCTATGGTGACAGTTCCAGCCGGAACCTTGACACCACCTATCCCCAGCAATACGCAACCTCCTCAGAGTAATTGCCCTTTCAAATCAAACGGAGATGCAGACTGTAGTGGAACAGTCTCACTCGTTGACTATCAAATATGGAGGACTGAATACACTCGTGTTGCGACTACCAGCAAGGCAGACTTTAATAATGACGGGGGCGTCTCTTTGGCAGACTACGGAATTTGGAGACGATACTTCATTTCGCACTCAGGTACAACACCAAGCCCCAACCCAACGGCTCACTTTTCTACACTTCCCCCAGGATCGGTTCTTCCCTCAGACAGTCAGTGCGCCGCTCAGGTCCGTCGGAGTTCTTGGGAACCACGTCCTGATAACACAACAGCGAATCATACGATTCCGATTGCTGGACAAGATTACAACATAATGGATTGGGTTCAGTTCGGACAGAATGCACAAGCCAACACTCTGCGTGCGCGTATTAATGGTAACTTCACCGGAACAACAGACGAAATTCTCCAATGGGTTGCGTGCAAATGGGGTGTAGATGAAGACCTTGTGCGTGCACAAGCTCAACAAGAAAGTTACTGGCATCAGTCTCAACTAGGAGACAATACGAGTGACGCAGCGGCGTGTGCAAAGATTGGAGAAACTGCACCTTGTTACCAAAGTTATGGTATTCTTCAGGTGAAGTCCACGATACACACGGTGACGTGGCCTGCAGCCAAAATCAGCACCGCGTTTGATGCAGATTACGCATATGGCTATTGGCGATCGTGCTACGAAGGATGGATTGATTGGCTCAAAGGTGGCCATGCTGACTATGTTCCAGGTGATCAATGGGGATGCGTTGGACACTGGTTCTCTGGTGACTGGCACACCCCAGACGCACTTTCATACACCAGTGAAGTCCAACAAAAATACCAAAACAAAATCTGGACTCAGGGGGGATTTTAACGACTTTCAGGTATGATATGTATCATCCTTCTCTCCGAGGAGTAACGCGACTTGAATAGAGATATCTAGTCCACACTTTCTTAAAAACCGGCAGAGTTAGTGTAGATAACAAAAACCCAATGCTGGGAACTACCGCATTCATCCATGGATCAATATGCACAATAAACTGCAAGTATAAAGCAATCGAGAGATATGTGAAAATCATTAGAAGTATGCGTCTCATCCAGGACCTCTCCCATGCCTTGTCAAGCTCTACATTTTTATTGCGCGCCTCAATTTTGGCGATTCGTTTTGCGAGATCTTCGGCGATTGTCATCGTTTAGTTCACAAGTTTTTTAATTGTTTTGTTTTCTTTTATAAATACTTTCCTGGGCTTTGCGCCTTCACTGGGGGATACTAATCCGGCTTCTTCTAATTTGTCCAAGAGGCGGCACGCCCGTACATATCCTATACCGAATTCTCTCTGAAGTAGAGCTGTAGATATAAGATCTTTATCCTTTATAAACTTCACCACATCTTCAAGTAAACTGTCGCGATCCTCAACCTTAAGTGACTCCACAGCTCCTGCCGCTTTTCGGTACGCGCAATAATCGCAGTCTACGCCAGACGCAGGTAGAGTATCGCTTTTCAAACACTCGATCGCGGCAAGAATCGTGCCCTCGACCCAACTGTCGTCACCGTCATAGGGAATGAGCTTAATATCAAATTCCAGTTTTCCGTCAAATGCCCGGGCATCGGTGTCGCCGTTACAATACACAAAATACCCAGTCCGCGAAACCTTGAACCCGTTCTGCCGAAACAGCCATTGGTATATTTCCATCTGCCGTTTGTAGCCGTCTTGCCAGTCCGCGTCAAGCGAGACCTCGCCGTCCTTGGAGGTCGCTTTGTAGTCCACAATGATCAGTTCACCATTTGGACTCTTCCACACATCGTCTACCCCACCCGTCACCACCACACTGGTCCCTGCGATGCGGTACGTGATACCCCTCCGCATCGCGTCACGCCACTCATCGATCTGGGCGTGGGCAAACGGCACCGCGTCCAAGCCATACGCCTTCATCAAAGGGTGCGCCGTCCCGGCGGCCCGATGAATATCGAATTCCTTTTTAAGTAAGAGATCCACCGCACTATTCAGACTAAACGGATACCCCGGCGGCTGCCCAACCCCCAGCCGCCGATCCATATAAAAACACCGCGCACATTTTACAAAACTATCAATCTTCCCCCGACTCAGCCGAAACGGTTCACTGGAGTGAGGATTATAGATGTTCCGTGTTCGGTGGGGGTTATAGTATTTGGACATAATAAATTGTTTTAATTTGAAACACTCCTTTTAATTAATTCGACCGTCGGAGTTATTGATAGCAAAAACTGGTAGGTTCAATGTCTAACAAACTTTGAAATAATTCTTTGTTTAGCTGATTCAAGTTCGGCACCTGTAAGTATTTTCTCGTAGTTCCAAATTTTTCCACCTGCAGAAAATGCAGCAAGATAGTATTCACAATAAATTTTGGGGTTGACTATAAGGAGGTCTTCGTCCTTTACAAAGCCTGACTCCATTTTGTAGTCATATTGAATTTCATAACCAGAAGAGGCTAGCCACTGATGGGCAAGAACATTTCTCCAATTATGAATTTTGTTTGATACCGTGGAAAATCTAGTATCATCAGTTTTTCCATCGACGAATGTCTCGATAAACTTCTTGTATCCTGATTCGCCACTGAGCCCCCAAAAAACTTCGGATATTGTCAAGGTAACTGCATGTATTCCCATGAAGAGCAGTGAAGTTTGGTATCTTTCAGGGGCTGCCCCAATTTCGTTATTAAAATAATTGTCTATTGAGTTGAGTAAAGTTTCAATTGATTCAATCGGTGAGTTATTTTGAAATCGTGCCAAGCGATTCTCAAAAGATTCAATATTGTGTGTAGTATTTAGCACAGTTCTATATTATACAACTCAACACAACCAGACATTCACAAAGCTCCATTTGACTACTAAACCCCTGAGTACTATTCTATCGATAGTGATTTTGTAGACTATAGTCTACAAGAATGCACATTCGGATGAATACAACAAGCTATCTAAAAAGCGTAATTTTGGCATTTCTGCTGGTGAATGTATTCGCTTTCGGTGCATTCGCCCGATCCGGATGCTGCAGCCATCATGGCGGCGTCGCCGGATGCCAATGCGGAGACGGAACCCCACTTAGCGCAACATGCCGACCATATTACCCAGAATGTAACGGAGGTGGAG
>JACOTV010000039.1 GCA_016178125.1 Candidatus Microgenomates bacterium
CGAGCTTGTTTGGAACCGAGCGATTGCGACCCAAATGAAAGAGGCAGAAATCAAAATTACCAAAGTCTTTACCGACGGCACCAAAGGATATCGCTTTGAATCATATTTTCAGAAAGTGTTGTTTGATGGATTCCTCAAGGTTCTAAGCCCCGAATTCGTAACCCGTCACCAGAGCGACGTAAAAATGAAAAAAGACGAACCGCTCACGATCACCGAAATCAACCAAGAAGAAAAAGAGACCCTTCCGCCACCGCGGTATTCAGAAGCGACACTTATTAAAGTCCTCGAGGAGCATGGTATTGGACGCCCGTCAACCTATGCGGCAATTCTTTCGCTGATTCAAGAAAAAGGATACGTTGAGCGTGATGGCCGTTACCTCAAGTCCACCCCCCTTGGCGAAGTGATAAGCGACTATTTGTCGGAATCATTCCCCGAACTGTTTAGCATAAACTTCACCGCCGGCATGGAAGAAGAGCTCGATAAAATCGCCGAAGGCGACATGAAGCTTCTCGAGGTGCTCAGTAAGTTCTATGGACCGTTTAAAGAAGTGCTTAAAACCAAGCAGACTGATACTGCAAAAATTGAGGTCAAAGAAGAAGTAAACGAAGTGTGCCCCAAATGTGGCAAGCCCCTCCAGGTAAGATTTTCAAAGTTCGGCAAATTCTATGCGTGTAGTGGATACCCCGACTGTAAATTCACCAAACCGTTTCTCAAGGTGGTCGACGGAAAGATATGCCCCAAAGACGGAGGAAACGTGGTGGTTCGCTACACTCGCGCAAAGAAGAAATTTTACGGATGCGTCAATTACCCCGCGTGCGACTACACCGAATTCGTGTGGAGTAAGCTCGTTGCGGCACCAGGTGCGCCAGGAGCACCAGTGGCAGGCGCCGCGGCGGCAACTGTACCACCCGCGGCGCCTACACCCGACAAATCTGTTACCCAATAAGTCATCTTACTTATATCCCGTACTTACTCAGGTCACGTGCCTTATTCCCCGACAAGAAGGTATGATTGCTTTGTTCGCCATTCATCACCATACGCGAAGTATTCGGCCACGCGCCAAGACCTTGTCCCCGTTCTATCGATTCAGATACCTTCAGATTGTAATAGGGGTTCACAAGCATCGGATCACGGCTGTTTACTTCGGCAACTTGCCATAGTCCTATAAAACCACTTTTACCATTATAGGAATTCTCATGGGTACCAAAGCGGCTTTCAAACCAGGGAATTTCGGCCATTACATGAGCTACAGTGTCACCGTTGGGAGCTAAGCCGTCTCCGGCCATATCGATAGCAACCGCACGGCGAATCTGCACATATTCTCGCTCCACGCGGGCCGCTTTTTCAGCGTCCGATAAGGCGAGCCAGGATCGATCCTGTGCAAGGCGCTCGATATTGGTGGGTTCAGGATTGCCAACTAACGTGCACCCAAGAAGGGGATTGGTGTCGCCTCCGCCTATGTTGATTGCGTACACACAAAATTCATGATCAATAAGATCATCGGCTGATTGTGGCAGTACTACATGAAATCGGTGATTTCCGGGGTACTGAGGCGCGGCAGCTGCCACATCGGGGCTTGGCTCAACGGCACCCCATTCTGTTAAGAATTGTCCGTCTCGATATACATGGACATTAAGCGACGTGGTGGGGGCATCGGTGTCGCCGGCCCATCCGTCTAACACAACATTCCACCATGCGTCATAGCTCCCATCAAGATATCCCACGGGATTTGCGTTTGTAGTCGCAGCAAATTGTGGGGCGAATGACTGGGTTTCGACAATAGGGGTGCCTCCAGTCCTGGGAATCTCGGGCGACTGTATTACCGCTATCTGCGAAGTTTGAGGGGCTTGATTGGGGGATTCCGCGCCCACGACACCGCATGCGGCAAGACCCGCTGCCATAGCTCCGACAGCCACTCTGTTGAACAATGTGCGCGCCGCTTTTGGTCGTGCCGAGCTCATATCTAGCACAGTTGCTTCGGAATCCTCAGAAGCTTCGCTTTGCCCCGCTTGCTCATGATTCTTAATGCGTGCTTCATGAAATGCCTTCGCAATAGTCACTGCCTCTAAGGTTTGCCTAAAGGCGGGGTTTTGGAGCGCCTCGCCCAAATAACGCATTCGCTCCTGACGTATAGATGATGCATCAAACGCAGCGTTCTCAAGCGATGTTGCGATAGTTGGGAATACGGTGAGTTCGCGGGCTCGGTTGTTAACTTCGTTCATTTTTAGACCAGTTGGTCGATATGCTTCTTTTCCCATAGAAAATAGATTGAAATAATAATGGGGTTCGGCCAATAAACGATCATCACAATGAATGATCGGGTGTTGGCCGGACGGTGCTGGTTGAAGTGTGTTTTTGCAGAAAGTGGACTATGATCGGTCGCTATAAGGAGGTACGACCTCTATGATCTATCCTATCTGGTTTGTTTCACACGGCAAGGGGACAGTATACCTGATTTACGCGCCATGCACAACCCACGAGCTCGGCAAATGCGCCTGAATATAGGGGGAAAATGGGCAACACCTGGGTCATAATCCATGGTAAAATGTATCCTAAGCATGAAGTATATCTTTGTATCCGGAGGAGTGATCTCAGGAATAGGCAAGGGCCTTACTTCTGCCTCCATCGGCTTGCTTCTTAAGCAAGCGGGCTACAAAGTCGCCCCCATCAAGTTCGAAAACTACCTTAATTTAGACGCGGGGACTATTAACCCCATCGAACACGGAGATCCATTTTTGTGCGAAGATGGCACCGAGGCCGACATGGATATTGGGACCTATGAGAAAATCATCGGCGAAGACATGGGAAAAGAAAATTTCACCACGATAGGTCAGATCTACAAGACCGTCATCGATCGCGAACGTCGCCACGAATATAACGGCGAAGACGTAGAAGCAATTCCCCACATAACCGACGAGATCATCGAGCGTATGAAAACCGTCGGCCGTAAACATAAAGCCGACATAGTACTCGTTGAACTTGGCGGTACCGCGGGTGAATATCAGAATGTGTTCTATTACGAAGCTTCGCGTCAGCTTACCCTCCGCAACCCAGGTGATGTAGTACATGTTCATGTGAGTTATGTGCCGACACCTAAGCATTTGGGGGAGCCAAAAACCAAGCCGACGCAGCTTTCAGTCCGCACCCTTAATTCACTCGGTATTCAGCCTGACTTTATCATAGCTCGCAGCGAAGAATATATGGATCAGCGTCGTCGTGACCGCTTCGCACTCTTTTGCAACATGCAGCCTGAGGACATAATAAGTAATCCCGACGTCGATCATGTCTATGAAATCCCCCTCATTCTTCACAAGCAAAAACTTGAACAGCGAATCATGCACAAACTGGGTCTCAAGGCTCGTGAACCCAAGCTCGACGAATGGAAAGCGTTGGTTGATCGTATAAAAGCGAAGAAAAAGAAAACCGTCACGGTGGCAATCGTCGGCAAGTACTTTGGGACCGGCGATTACCAGCTTAAAGATGCGTATGCGGCGCTTTTTGATGCTATAGATCACGCAGGGTGGTCAAACGATGTCGAGGTAAAAACGGTCCTCATAGATTCCCAGAAAGTAGAAACTGATGGCGATAAAATCATCGGGATGCCAGACGGTATTATAGTGCCTATTGGGTGGGGCGAACGCGGCTCAGAGGGTATGATTAGCGCCGCCCGCTACGCAATTCGGAACAAAATTCCTTATTTGGGATTGTGCTATGGTATGCAGCTGGGGAGCGTGGCATTTGCCCGCGAGGTGCTCCAATGGGCCGACGCAAACACTACCGAAAACGACGAGAAAACCAAGCATCCCATTATTCACCTCATCGAAAACCAAAAATCACTTATGGAAAAACGTGCCTATGGCGGCACGATGCGCTTAGGCGGCTGGGAAGAAAAAATCAAAAAAGGCACATTAGCCTACAAAATTTATGGAAAAGAGAACGTCGTAGTACGCCATCGTCACCGCTACGAGTTCAATAATGACTTCGCAAAAGACTTTGAAAAAGCAGGCCTCATAATCAGCGGTCGCTCAGTAAGTGAAAACCTGGTCGAAGTCGTCGAACTAGACTCCAAAATTCACCCGTTTTTTATAGGAACCCAAGGTCACCCCGAATATTCCAGTAAACCGCTTGTTCCGCATCCTATTTTCACTGCATTCCTCAAAGCCTCAGCTGGGGACTGGAAGTAATCTACTTACCGAATTTGTCAGCAGCTACTTGACGCGCGTCGTGCGTATTAGGATAGAATGCCGCGGGGAAGAATAAATCGTACAGTGAGCGTGTTCCTGGCGCGCCCTTAAGTGGGTCAGTTAAGCGTTTCACTTCGTATTCACGGTGTGTACTTAACGTTTCGTGCCATCCCATAAATCCCGCCTCGAGTGCCTGTTTAGGGAGGTCAGCATACGGGTACAAGGAAAATTCACATACCTGTGTTTTTCCCTTTCCGTCGTCGCGACGTTCTTTGAGCGTAACAGCCGTTTTCATACGAACTATCTTATTCCCATTTGACCCCGTGTTTTTCCCGGTAGCATTGCCATTTACGAGCTTCGCTCGACGCTCGGGATCTGTTTCTTCGATGTACTGTTTATAGAGATCCAGACCGGGCCGCTCAAGCGGTCGGTACGAAACTTCAAACCATTTTCCGTAAGC
>JACOTV010000040.1 GCA_016178125.1 Candidatus Microgenomates bacterium
GGTTGACGCGCCAAGAACCTGGGGAGCGGACTTCGTTTGAGGGGGCGACAGGAAGATCAATGATCCAAGTAGGACAACGACAATCAGCAGAAAAACTGATTTATGCACAAAACCCATTATACCACCCTGTTTCAAATAACCACCGTCCTAACGTGTCTTAATGACCCGCCGCCGGAATGTCACGGGGCTTTTGATCTTTTCCTTGAGCTTTAACCGTAGGTAACGTATGCGCTACCAGGAATCCCAGTGCGGCAAAGATGGCGCCAAACAAATAGGCCTCTTGAGACGCGGCAACTGATGCATTCTTCCCAATTAGCTCGATTTCGGCGCTAACGGCGGGAGGAAGCTGCGAGGTCGCCTGTGATCCACCCCCAAACTCCACGTTTGAGGATTGCTGGGAAACGGTGTTTATAATCGACGATTTGGCAGATTCAGGAATAACCGCGCTGTCGCGGATACCACTGCTTAAGTTAGTCGTAAGCGCCGATAACAAGACCGCACCGATAATTGCTGAGCCTAGGGTTGAGCCGAGCTGCCGTGAGGTATTGTTGATACCCGAAGCCTCACCAGCTTGGTAGACCGGGACCGATGAAAGGGTAATGTTTGAAATCTGTGCCATCGCAATACCCATGCCAGCGCCAGCCAGTGCAAGCCCGGGAGCCAAGCTCCATACGGTTGCCTCAGCGGAAATACTTGCCCAGAGGACCAACTGAGCCACTATCCCCAGTGCGAGCCCGGTGATAATAATGTAGCGTGGTGCAAATTTTCTGGTCATCATGGCAGAAACAGGCGCCATGATAAGAAGCGATATCGAAAGCGGTAAAAGGGCGAGTCCGGTGCCCAAGGCGTCGAGCTTGAGAACCGACTGCAAAAATACGGGCATCGCAAAAATAAGGCCGACCTGTCCCATAGCAACCATCGCCATCGTGGTAACCCCTGCGGTGAATGTGCGATTTGCAAAAATCCCCATCGACACAAGAGGCGTCTCTCCACGGCGCTCAATGATTTGTTCCCACTGGACAAATCCCCATAAAACCAACAGACCGAATAATATGATAAACGGCACAAATGAAATGCCTCCAATGAGCATCTGTTGACCAAAAAGGAGGACGATTTCCTTAGGTTTCCACCAGCCATATGTTGATGACTCAATAATGCCAAATACGATCGCAAGAAGCCCAGTAGCCGAGAGGAATACCCCCAATATATCGAGGGTCGGTTTTTCCTTATCGTCACGAGATTCCTTGACCAAAATTGACCCAACAAGAAGAATGAGGGTTACGACAATATTTATGCGGAATCCCCAACGCCAGCTGTAATTTTTGGTAAGCCATCCGCCCAAAATGGGCCCGATTGCGGCCGAAGCACCGGCTATACCACCCCAAACGCCAAAGGCGAGCGCGCGGTCTTTCCCTTTGAAATTAGCGACTAAGAGTGACGATGTTGCAGGCATCATAAGAGCAGCCCCGATTCCTTCGACGATTGATTCTCCAATGAGAAGCGTGGGGAAGTTGGTGCTGATTGATGCGATAAAGGACCCAACGGCAAACAAGATTGCGCCAAGCATGAACATTCTTTTACGTCCAAACAAGTCGCCCAAACGGCCGCCGGTTATGGTGAGGGCGACAAGCGTAAGCGAGTAGGCGGTAATGATCCACTGTATGCTTTGAATATCGGTATGGAGCTCTTTAATAATCGTCCCAATTGAGACGTTTAACAGAGTAGTGTCGATTACGATTATGGCGAGTGCAAGCCCCAAAACAAGAAGGCTGCCCCATTTTTTAAAGAAGTTCTGATGTTCTTGAGGCGCCGACTGCGAAGCAGGCGGCGCAGAATCCATAGCGAGTTCCTCGGTCACTACCACATCGGCCTCGTCGCCTGATATGGTAGGAGGCTCCTCGGCCTCGGGTATTAATGATGTCACTGGTTTGTTTTCTTCGTTGTTTTGCATAATTTGGTCCTATAATATCCGCAGGACTTACGCATGTTCTGGTTACTTGGCCTTACATGCGTAAGTCCTGATTGGTAATTAAAATCCTAGTTTTTCTTTAACTAGAATAACTTTTATTCTGTCAGGAGCTGCTTCTTTATTTACAATAAGCAACTTCTTGACTTCACTTCCAGGAACCCCGTAAGCCTTGTGAGCCCGTTCGGATTCTAAGGGAAGCACGTGTTCATAAACACGCTTCATGGCTTCGTCGCTATCTTTTACGATTTTTTGTGTGCCTACTACCCAAATCACGTGTTGTGATCCGTATGCATATCCGGGAAGTTGGCTACCCGTGTTTGATGCGATAAAGACTTTTCCATCTTCGGTTACGGCATGCACACTACCGACGATATATTCTGCAGCTGCCCCCAGTTTCTGCATTTTGCCGCTCTCGGTTTCGCGATTCATTTTCATAAGTTTGGGCATGACAGCGTCATGGTGTCCAGACTCATTAATATGTTCGGTGATCCCGATGGTTTGAAGCGTGACCGATGTCGCGGTCATTACTTCGGCGCCGTGAGGAATCATTTTTTTGATCATCTCATGGGCTTCTTTGCCGCTTTCGACGATGGTTGCTTCCATGCCGTTTGCAGTTAGCGCCGCGGCGGTTTTTTGCACCTGTTCATCGGATGCGAGTTTGTCGAATTGTTTCATTTACATTCACCTCCCTTCGTTTTGGTACTATCTACTTTTTTTAACAGTTGCGTAAGCAACACAATTTCTTCATCGCTGAGAGTTTCAAACATCGGCGCAAGGTCATGGTAATAGCTCTTTTTAAATGAGCGGAATGTCTCGTGCGCTTTGGGAGTAAGAGTAATAATCTGCACACGTCGATCTGACTCTTTTTCGACGCGTTGAACAAGCTTGTTTTCGACTAACCCGTCTATGGCTTGAGTAATCGCTCCGCTTGTGACCCCAAGGTATTCTGCGAGCTCCTTGACCGAAACGCCGTCCTTGTGATGCGCGATATACATTAGTATGTCGGTCTGACCTTTGGTTAAGGTACACCCATCAAATGGGAAGGAGCGACCCTTCTGAATCGCACGCTTTAAGCAGGCGAGGGTTTCAAAGAATTCTTGCAATAGTTGTTGTCGCTTGGTGTTCATAGGTTTATTTACTAAATAGTTTAGCAGCTAAATTAATAAGTGTCAAGTCTTTACGCTGCTTCTCCTTACCGATTCCTAACAATCCTATTGCGAAGTTATAAACTACCGTGCGTATAGTAACGACATGTTGGATAAATTAAACCGCGTATACGGGAAGTACAAAAAGGAGCTGAGACTATATTGGCATGTGGTCACTGACCACCGCACCCCAAGGATTACGAAGTTTTTCTTGGGCAGTGCTATTGCTTACGCATTGTCACCGATCGATATAATACCCGACTTCATACCATTCCTGGGGCATCTCGATGATATGATCTTGCTCCCATTTCTTATATGGATCGGCATGAGGTTCGTTCCAAAAGATGTACTAAGGGATTATAGGATAAACCTTCAAGTCTAGGATATTAGTCCTTGTCGGGGATGAATTTAAGAGCTGCTGAGTTCATGCAGTAACGGAGTCCCGTTGGCGCCGGTCCATCCTCAAATAGGTGACCTAAGTGGCCTCCACATCTA
>JACOTV010000041.1 GCA_016178125.1 Candidatus Microgenomates bacterium
TATTTTTTTAGTATGCACGATAGCCAGCAGGTTTCGAGGCTGTATGTCCTCACTGAGGGGCTTAAACAAGGGAGCTTGTACCCGCGATGGGTAGACCTTTTTGGGTTCAATTATGGGTATCCGCTCTTCAATTTTTACCCGCCGCTTATTTACTACTGGGGAGCGTTATTTCACGCGCTTGGCTTTTCATTTTTGTGGTCAGTGAAGCTCGTATTTATGTCGGGGTATGTGATTGGTGGGATTGGCATGTATCTCTTGGTTAAGAAGCTATTGGCTCGGTCGATCGACTCTGCTCGATATGACCGGGTAATTAAAGCATCTGCGTATCTTGCGGCCGTTTTGTACACGTTCTTCACATATCATGCAGTCAATGCGTATGTGAGGGGTGCCATGGCCGAATTTTTCAGTATGTCAGTCCTCCCGTTTGTGTTTCTTGCACTAGAAAATCTTAGACAGCATCTTTCTGTGAGGAATGCGCTGCTATTCTCGATTACTTTTGCACTACTCATTCTCACACATCCGTTGGTGGCCTTTCCTGCGGTTCTTTTTATTGGTGCGTATATCCTCCATGGATTGGTGTTGCACAGACATAAGCGTTTATTCACGGGTTACCATGTCCTAGGCGGCGTACTTGGACTGATGCTGTCTGCATTTTTTTGGCTTCCTTCTATGATTGAGCGAAAATATACGCTCGTTGACAGTATTCTTCTTAAAGAATTGGCTAGCTATCAAATCCATTTTGTGCAACCTATCCAGCTCTGGTTCTCGCCATGGGGATATGGTGGTTCAGGACCAGGACTCCAAGATGGCATGTCGTTTCAACTGGGGAAAGCTCATATTGCTATAGCAGTAGTTTCGTTAATTGGGTGTTTGTGCGCGCTTTTTTTCTTCAGAAAAAAAGCGCGCGAAGGAAACGCCCATATCTTTAGTGACTTCGGGTTTTTCTTTACCTTTATGCTCGGTGCGATATTTATGATGACCGAATATTCAGTTCCGCTTTGGAAAACTATTTCGTTTCTTCAGTACCTCCAGTTTCCGTGGCGATTCATGACGTTTGTCGGACTGTTCATTTCTGTCGTGGGAGCGTACGGAGTATATTTTGTATCAAAGGTATTTCCCGATCGATTGAGTCACAAGCTATCGATAGTGCTTGTAATTGTTCTATCGTTAATAACGATAGTCACTTATCAGAAGTACTTTAGACCGCAGAACTATTTAAAACAAACAGATGCGCAACTTACCTCATTTGATGAAATTGCATGGCGGGTATCACGCACTTCATTTGAGTTTGTTCCAAAAGGAGTTATCACTAAGAAGTCTGAATTGGGCACCACTATCCTGGCAATTGATGAGTCAAACATTAATCGATCACAGTTTAATATTTCAGATGGTACCGCTGATGTCGTTTCAGTCAAAAACGAGTATGCGAATAAGGTTTTTAACGTAACGACAACTACTGGCATGGTATTTACGTTACACACCTACGACTTTCCCGGCTGGACTGCATATATTGATGGGCAAAAGACGTCGATTACCGATAATAACAGCCTCAAACTCATAACGATCATTGTCCCCGCCGGGACTCACCAGCTTAGATTTTCGTTTGAAGATACGGGAGCCAGAAGGGTGGGCAATTGGGTATCGTTACTGTCTTTAGTTGGAGCGGGAACGTATTTGTTTATCGATTCACTGAAACATAAAACTACTGAGTGAAGTGATCGTTGCCAAACGCTGTCGTAGCACTTTCTACCATCTGGTATAGATAGTAATTTGAAGTTCCTCCGGGCTTTGGGTATTTCTTGATAAAGACCATAGGCCAGTCTGCGGTCGTGGTAAAGTCTTCTCGGTGAGAAAACACTACATATACAAAGTGATCCTTCAGTTCAGATTGGTTTGCCATGAGGTCGGCCTTGTTAAGCGGCCAGTATCCTTTAACGGTAATATGATCTTCCATGGCAAGCGACGCATCAAGCATGTCCGATACTACTCCAAAATTGCCTTCTCCAATTAAAATGACGGGTTTTACTACACTTTGTTGTCGCGCATACTGAATCATGTCCTTGATTCCCCATCCCGCATTAAAACTTTCTATGTATTGCCCACGGTCAACTGGCGGAAACGGAATGCGGGCTGGTGCAAGCATAATGGTGAAGTCAAAATAAAGAACAGAAATAAGAAAAAGTGCGGTGAGGCCGTTTATAAAGCGTTCATTTTTTCTTTCAGAAAATAAGTACGTTGCGCAAACCGTAAGAAGTGAGGCAAAGAAAATGAGATACCGTGGAAATATAACCTTTGCCATAAATGCAATTCCACCATACGAGATAAGAATCCATAGCGTGAAATAAAGAGCTAAGCGTTGATCCTTTCTATAAAGCCATATTAGGCCAATAATGCCAAAAATAGCGAGCATGTATCCCATTTCAGAGAAAACATAGAAGGGGATGATCGGCAGATTGTTAAATACGAGCGAGAATGGCGCTTGCTTAAATTCGTGAAGCGTCATGACAAACGTCGCGTTCTTTTCGGCTACGTAATGCAGATATGGCGACAGCCGTTGCACGTTGTATATAACGAGTGCAATGAGGGCAGCAAAAAAATAGAGGACGTAGTAGTTGAGAAGACTTTTCTTATGGTCTTTATTCTTTGTGTGAAGAGTGAGAATGGGAGCCAGTGCGCCTAACCCAAGAAATAATTGCGATGATGACTTGGTCAGTAGTGCCACGCCCGCAGTAATGCCGTACATAAGCGCTATGTCGAGCCTGAGGAATCTGACTAACAAAATAGACCCAAAGAGAACCCATATAAACCCCGCATTTACCGCCGAGTCAGCGAGTGCCATGCGGTCGTAGAACATGAACATGGGGGTGAAAATGTAAAAAAGCCCTGCGAAAAATGAGGCTTTTTTACCAAACAAATAATAACTAAGAAGCATGATGCCCTTAAGTGCAACGAGTCCGGCAAGTACGGAAAACATACGACCACCAAGCAGTAAATTACTGTGAAATATCTTAAGAAACGGGATCATCCCCCACGTATGAAGCGGCTGCTTACCGTCGGTTAGCGATATAAATCTCCACGCGGCGTCTTTCCACGCAACCTTTGACCAGTGGATATATATTCCTTCATCTGTGAAAATAGGGAAATTGTCGAGGTTAATAAGACGTGTTGCCAAGTATGTAACAAGGAGGGCGAGTATGATGAGTATATCGCGTAATGCGAAGTGCTTTTTAACCCATTGCTTCAAGCTGAATATGTCAAACATAGGATATTGTTTACTCAGAATTATTGCAGGTTGCGATGATATAATCAAGAATCTTTATGCAGTGGCACCAAATCGTTGGCATACTCGCCGGTATTATATCCCTCGTCTCGGGTATCCCCTATGTTAGGGATATTCTCAAGGGGACAACAAAACCAAACGCCGTTTCTTGGGGAGGCTGGTTCCTCCTCACCCTCATCGCGACGTTTGCACAGTTCTCTTCGGGTGCATCGTGGTCAGTGATTCTCATAATCACAGAGACTATTAAAGTGGGGATAATCTTTCTGCTCGCGCTAAAGTATGGCGTACAAGAATATACCAAACTTGATTGGGTATGTTTGGCGCTTGGACTCCTGGCAGTTGTATTGTGGAAACTCACTAACCAGCCTGTTCTTGCAATCGTACTCGCCGTGATTGCGGATTTAATAATGGCATACCCAACGTTCGTAAAATCATTTTATGAACCATATACTGAAACAGCTTCTGCGTTCGTAATCGCAGCTGTCGCAGCACTACTGAGTGTCGTATCTACACAAATCTATGATTCAGCGAACCTCATATATCCGGTATATTTGATTCTTGCAAACACCGTATTAGGAACCCTTATTATATTGGGGCAGAAAAAACCAATTCATAATAAAAAGAAATGAATATCGTAGCTGTAGATCCTGTAAGAATTTTCCCCGAGCATGCGACCATCCTTCGATCACTCGGAGACGTAACGATCTATGACACTGAGCATAAAGATAGTACTGAAGCCTTTGAACGATTAAGAGACGCGGAGATCATTATTCTCTATGGCGCACATATCGAGGGCGAAGTCATTGAGAAGCTAGATAAAGCGAAGCTCATTATTGTATGTGCCGCGGGATATGATTGGGTTAATATAGGTGCTGCTCAGAAGAAAGGCATATTAGTTACCCATTGCCCAGGTAGTAATGGTGAAGCGGTCGCCGAATTTACGATTGGGCTTATCATAGAGGCGGCTCGGAATTTTTATGATGCTGCTAAAATGGCTTCTCAGGGCATATTCTCAAAAGATTATCACGGAGTTGAACTCAAGGGAAAAACGATAGGCATCATCGGTTATGGAACTATTGGAAAGCGTGTTGCCGAGATAGCTCAAAGAGCCTTTGGGATGAATGTACTGACTACTAATTCGAAAAGCTCACGGGCAGATTTAGTTCTCCTACTCACCAACAGCGATTTCATATCGATCAACGCTCCAAGTAATGCGCATACGAGAAACATGATAGGGCAAAAAGAATTGGCGCTTACCAAAAAAGGGGTAGTCTTGGTGAACACTGGGCGCGGAGCCGTTATCGACGAAGATGCTTTATATGATGCTTTAAGAAGTGGACACATCCACGGTGCAGGGTTAGATGTCATGCAAACGGAGCCATTTATAAAAGATCATAAATTATTTAGTCTCCCCAATGTAATTATCACTCCACACATTGCGTACAATACCGAGGAAACGGACTTTCGGCTTTCTGCTCAAATTGCCGAAATAGCAAAATCTTATATCGACGGTAACACAAAGTATGTTATTCCCGAGATGAAAACCATGAAAACGTGATGACTATGAGAGAAATAATCGGTGTAATTGCAGTGGTCATCAGCTTGATAAGTCTTCTTCCATACATCTCCGATATTGTTCGTAACAAAACAAAACCTCATTTATATACATGGCTTGTATGGACGCCCCTTACGTTTCTTGCTTTTTTTGCACAGTGGAGCGATAACGCAGGCCCGGGATCGTGGACCACGGGAGTTACTGCAGTTATCTGTCTTGTTATCTTGGTCCTCGCTTTCAGTCGCGGGACAAAAGATATTACGAAAAGTGATACCTATTGTTTAGTAGGTGCATTTATTGCACTCGGATTGTGGTTCTTTATAAAGAATCCAACTGCGTCAATTATTCTGGTAACGCTTATCGATATTCTTGGATTTGTACCAACATTGAGAAAAACGTACCATAAACCACATGAAGAAACCTTAGTCACATACGAGCTGAATTTCGCAAAGCACGCACTTAGTATTGGAGCACTCAGCAGGCTATCCATTCTCACCGCGCTGTATCCGGCAGCAGTAGCCGTTGCAAATGGAGTGATGGTCGCAGTGATGATAGTACGCAGACGACAAACGAAAAGATAGGCTCAGTTCTTAAAGATTGTATACTCCCGATTCTCAAATACCTTCTTTTTATTCTTCACATCGGTTACATAATGTAGGTCGCCGTTTTCTATTAAATAGAGTCCTTTGGATGTTTGCATCTTCTGTACGAATGTGCTTGTGTTGTACTCGTAATTTACCTGCTTGTCAGAATAATACACAGCACACGCTGTGCCCCCATAAATCCAAGTATGTGCTACGGTTTCGTTAGCAGGAAGTGCCATGCGACCTTGGCGTTCACCAAATGGCACCAAGTATTCGAGCTGTTTGTTGGTGAAGGCTCGCGTTTTAAGGATCGCTTCGTCACGAGCAGATATGACTCTGTCGGGTCGAGTAAAGCGCACATTATGAGAGATCACCGTGAATGCATCTATTGTGATGAGGATCGTAACGATTGCAAACACAACATTCAAAACAGACGCTCCAAATTGCCCGCGCATTGCGGACGAAGAAAATTTTCTCAGGAATACGGTAATGTAAAAGGCGATGAGTATAGCCAAAAACGGTTGGACAGGCATTGCGTACCAACTCAGCTTTGTCATAACCCGAGTCAGAGAGATAAGCGGCAGTATAACTAAGAGAATAAGAGTAAACAGGATTCTGTTATGTGACCATGCGACCTTGAGTTGTTTTAGAGACCTGATATGACTCAACCGTCTAAAAAGCTGGATCGGGGCGATACATATAAATACGATCCATGGGAAGAATTCGCTGATTAGTAACTTGATATAAAAATACCAGTGCTCGTGATGGTTTTCGATAGCATACATAGAACGTTTGATAATATCGTCGTATATATACACGCCAAGAAATTCCTTCGGATAACGTACGAGTGCAAATAGATGCCATGGCGCAATAGTCGCAATAAACCCAATGCATAACTTTATGAAATGATTAAAGGATTCCTTTCGTTGCTCAATAAGAGAGGCCAAAAATAGTACCGCTATAAATTGCAATGATCCAAGACCTTTGACCATGACCCCGAGCCCAAAAAAGAGGCCGGATAGATAGGCGAGCGATGGCTTTTTGGGGGACTCGATCCAACTCCATACGGCAAGAAAAATAAACAGCGTTAAAAATGCGAAACGATCGATTGCGATGAAAGGATAAGGAGTGATGCTAGGATTGCCGCTTTTTTGGAAAAGTGTTTTTGGGTAAAAATATAGATTGCGGCCACTAACGCGAGTGCGGCGACAACCGAGAAAAATCTAAAAGCAAATTCACTTTCGTGAAATGCGGTCGCGATACTCAAGATCCACATGTAAAGTGGTGGTTTATCAAAGACGAGTGGTCCGTTGAAGGTGTTTACGAGGTAATTGCCGCCTGCCTTCATTGAATGGGTGTATGCTGCATAGATACATTCATCCCAGTCGTTTAGCATGTCACGTCCTAAGCGTGAGAAAAGGTATATGCCCGAGACGCCAAGAATAAAAATCAGGGGGAGATATTTTCTTATGAATTTCATATTACTTATAGCTTCCTCGAATATCGTAATACTTAATTCGCGCAATATCACGCAATGTTTCAAAGGTGTCCTTTATAAACGATACATTCTTCGTTTCAACGTGTCGCCAGGTGACGGGGATTTCACAAATTTTATAATTTAACTTTTGCGCCAGAAACAAAAACTCAAGATCGAATCCTGCAGACACCGAAGAACCACTGATGTGATGGGGTCTATGAAATACCCGCAGGCGAGATATGATCTCTTCGGCCACACGTCGATTGAATAACTTAAATCCGCATTGTGTGTCTCGGATGCCATGTAATCCAAGAATAATATTACGAACTACTATAAAACCGACAGCCATTATTTTACGAGGGAGTGGTGCGCCAGCGCGCGTTCCTTTTCTCGAGCCAATTACAATGTCGTTGCCTCGCTCGGCTTCTTCGATGAGTTTTTCGATTTCTTCAACGGGCGTAGCCAAATCCATATCCATGAAAATCACGAAGTCCTCTTTAGAATGTTGGATACCGCTTATTACGGCATACGCTTTTCCACCGTGAGTGTTTTCGATAAGTCGAAACAACTTAAAGTGTGGAAGATAACGTTCCGTTATGAGTTCGCGTGTTGAGTCTGTTGAGCCATCGTCTGAAATAAGCACTTCCTTGATGTACTTATGTTGAGCCGCGTAGTTCCCGATTTTATCAAGAACTCCTTTTTGGATATTTGTCTCTTCGTTATAGCACGGTATGATAAGCGAAATGTTCATTTGATTAGTCTGTAAATATACATGTCTCCAGACTTTTTTTCATCTGTGATTTTGCGTGGTGAAAAATGAGCGATCGCCCATTGTGAGTCTTTCATGGGGTCACATTGTTTTTCGCAGACTACAAAGAGGGTTTGGGTGGCAACGTTAATATCTTGTTCTTTAGGAACCGGTTTAAGACCCCACGCGTCGAGAAAATATCGATATGTGTAGTCTGCGTATGCCTGTGGGCTTGAGGTGAGCGTGTAGGGCATGACTGGCTTCATGTCTGCGACGGTTTGGGCTACGGCTCTTGCACGAGCTATTTCTTCGGGGCCGCGTTTCTGGTACAGAAAAATATAATGCTTCGCATTAAACACAACGAACACAGCAAGAAGCAAAACGACGACGACTCTGCCCACTATACGCGCTTGCCCCTGCGCAACTGTTCGTAGCAAATATGCAAGCTGTACATATAGCAGAATATACAACCCTCCTAAATAATGGGGATATTTGGGTCCATGGTAGAGCGAAGTTCCAATGAGAAAAAAGAGTGATCCAAGGGTGAGTAAGAAAATCCCGTCGCTGCTTAGAGAGAGCTTTTTTTTGGTTGCGTGGAAATAGAAAATAAATGGGGTTATGAATAAGACCACTACCATTGCCCATGTTGCATACATCCCTGGTTCGTTTACTTGAAACGAATAGGTGATGAGTTTGCTCGAAGTGTCGACAAATTCGTTGAGCGGATTCGAGGTTCCTGACTTTGACGAATTCTCGCGAGAGAAGTTTATGGCGCTTGTTACATTGGGAAAGTGATGTTTTATCTCAAAGAGAATAAAAGGGGATATGACGATCGTGAACGCTGCGAAGCAAATTACAATATTTTTCAATGCATTTGGCCAGTCAGTCTTTTTGTAGTGAATAAATGAAAGCACGATTGCAATCCCCGAAAACGGCACCAGAAAGAGCGCGAGATAATGAAGTTGAACGATCGCTGAAAGTAATGCGCCCAAAGCCGCATACCAGACCACACGTTTAGTACGGATCGCTTTAGTAAGCACATACAGTACAAAAAACGATGCAGGTGCCAGGAGGTTGGGATTCCATGAAAAGCGCGAATATTCGATGAGTACCCACGAAAACGCAGTGAGTGCGATACTAATAAGTGCGGTTTGGCGGTCTGCGATGTCTTTGACCGCAAGATACTGAAGCATTATACCGATGATACTGATGAGTGCCACGCCATATGCCGGGCCGACGGGATCGAGACCAAAGAGGCCGATCCATGGTGCCATGAGATAGTAGTAGAAAGGTCCCAGGTATATGCTCCCAACCGAAGTGATAGGGCCAAGTGCCGTGAAATCTTTAAAGGTGATGATATCTTTCATCACGATAGCATCGCGACCTTGGTCGCCTAAGAACGTTGCGTATTGGGGAAGTTGGTACAGCCGTAAAAATGAAGCGCAAACGATTATTGCCACAACACACCAGAAGTACGTTTTCCCGCCAAAATATGAAACGACTTTTTTCATGCTACAATATTGACAATGAAGTCATTATACAAGAAATACCGCGACCAACTACTCCTCGTGTTTCTTGTCATATTTTCCTCAATTATTCTGTGGCTACCATTTTTTAAACAGAATGTCATTCCTGCGGTTCACCTAAAAGGTACAGATACAGGATATATATACCGTCACTATGATGGTCCTTTGTATATAATCGCCGCAAAATCATTCTACGATCCCAACATTCTTCGTGCACTCAAAATCGAAACGCCTCTTCCTGACAAGTACTATGCGGCGCATTTGCCGCTTTACCCGATAACCATCAAACTACTCGCACCGATTATGGGCTATTTGAAAGCAATGATCGTTTCAACCCTGTTGGCGACGATCTTGCTGGTTTTGGTATTTTATGAATTACTCAGACGATTCAAATTATCAGACAAACCGTTTGTATTGTCGTGCGTGTTTTTGTTTTTGTCACGATTTTTAGTGATTCGGGGAATTGGTGCTCCAGAGCCCCTTTTTATGCTCTGTGTGCTGATCTCACTTTTTTCCTTTGAGAAGAAACAATATCTCTTAGCAGGTATATTTGGGGGGCTTGCCACAATGACCAAACTTCCGGGGATTCTGCTGTTTCCCGCATATGGTTTGGTTCTTGTGGAAAGCTATATGAAAACAAAAAAGATCAGCCCGCGAAGCGTTCTACTCCTTCTGATTCCAGCGGGACTCTTGGCAGTGTGTCTTATTTACCAGCTACAGTATCACGACTTTTTCGCGTACTGGCATACGGGATATGTCGTACCGATGCCATATCCGTTTGCCGCATTCGACCATACAGCGCGGTGGGTAGGGACCGCTTGGCTCGAGGAGGTTGTGTTCTATTTCTTCGTTTATAGTTTAACGGTTGTATATCTCAAAGATTCTAAATACCGATCATTCTATTATTTTTCACTCGTATTCCTCCTCGGTCTTGTATTTGTGCAACATCGAGATATCTCACGATATAGTCTTCCGCTGTGGCCTCTTGCGTGTATAGCATTCGAAAAGTTCTTAACTTCGCGTAAAGTCACCATCGTATTGCTCCTGTTACTGCCTGCAATCTATCTGTATGCGTGGAACTTCATGCAAACAAATGTAATGCCGGTCGCCAACTGGGCTCCGTTTATGTAGAATGATAGGGTTCATGAAAAAAATGCTCCGAATATTGAAAAAGCGCTGGTGGCTGGTTCTCCTGGTGAGTGTCGTCATAATTATTATCTCGATACAACGAAATAACGCGCAAAAATCGGCAGAAGCTGATACATATACCGTAAAACGTGAAACGCTCCGTGACGTACTTACCTTTTCAGGTTCGATAGATGCCGGGCAAAAGGCCACACTCCAGTTTCAGTCAGCGGGGCGGCTTTCATACGTCGGCGCACAAGAAGGTGATGTTGTGCATGAGGGACAACTTATTGCCGCCCTTGATCAGCGACTTCTACGAAAGTCTCTCGAAAAAGATTTGAACACATACGCAAGTGAGCGGCTCGATTTTGATAATCAAAAACAGAAATACAACGAAAATGGGTTGCCTGGCGACAAATATCTGCGCCAAAATTTGATAGACGCATTTAAGAAAGCTCAGTATGATCTTAATAACTCGGTCCTCGACGTTGAGCTACAAAATATTTCGCTCCAGTATGCCAATCTTACCTCGCCCATAAACGGGGTGCTGGTTCACGCAGGTGCAAAAATACCAGGGGTCAACATAACCGCCGCCTCGACCTACGAAATCGTAAATCCCGAGACGATCTATTTTTCCGCGGCTGCTGATCAAACCGAAGTCGTACATTTGAAGGAGAACATGCATGCGGACATCGGCTTTGATGCATATCCAGACGTAAAAACTTCGGGGCATATTATTTCACTGGGGTATATCCCTAAAGAAGGCGAAACAGGTACGGTATACGAAGTTAAGATCGGGCTCGATAGCTTAAGCAATCAAGACGTCATGAAGTATCGACTGGGAATGACTGGCGACTCAAGCTTTACGCTTAAGGAATATCCTAATGTTATTGCGATCCCTACTACCTATGTAAAAGCAGAAGGATCACGTAAGTATGTATATAAAAAAGTAGGGAATAAGCGCGAGAAAACATATATACAAACGGGGGCGCAAGTCGATGTGTCTACTGAAATACTAAACGGATTACAAGAAGGTGACGTAGTCTATGATAAAGCTCAGTAACGTCCGCAAAGAGTACGTTCTGGCAGACGACGTTATTTCGACGGTACTGCATGATATTGACCTAACAATTAAACACGGCGAATTCTCGGCGATTATTGGTCCCTCAGGAAGCGGCAAGTCGACGCTTATGCATTTGATCGGACTTCTAGACAAGCCGTCTTCGGGGAAAATAATTATTCAAGATCGCGATGTTTCGCGCTTAAGCGATAACCAAACATCAACCCTTAGAAACGAGTTTGTGGGATTTGTGTTTCAACAGTTTAACTTGATCAACAAACTAACGGTTCTTGAAAATATTTTGTTGCCCACTATTTATGCGCGTCGTGCATTTTCATATGATCCACGAAAGAAGGCAATGTATCTTCTTGAACGGTTTGGGATCGCAAATAAAGCCAGCGTGTATCCGAATCGCATTTCAGGTGGACAGCAACAGCGTGTGGCCATTGCTCGAGCACTTATTATGGAGCCCTCACTCATTCTGGCCGATGAACCAACTGGGAACCTTGACACAAAAACGGGTGACGAAATTATGAAGCTCTTAAAAGAGTTAAACGAAAAAGAAAAAATAACGATCGTTATCGTAACTCATGAACCCGACATTGCACGTCGTACAAAACGACAAATTAAAATCGTTGATGGACATATAGTTACATCTCTTAAATCAAAAAAATGAATTATTTTACGTTTCTGTTTAAATCAGCGCTCTTTAATTTCTCACGCAATAAAGGACGCACGTTTCTTACATCTTTGGGGATTTTGATTGGGGTTATGTCGGTTGTATTATTAACCGCTGCGGGGTTGGGACTACGTAAGTATATACAGCAGCAATTTGAAAGCATCGGAACCGACACCATCCGTATTCTACCCGGAACGGTTATCCGCAACGGTCAATTTCGTGGGGGCGGCGGATCGCTTGGGTCCATACGATTTGACGAACGCGATGTCTTAGCGATCCGCCGCGTAACAGGGGTCGCCAACGTCGCGCCAGTCTTTACCAAAAGTGCAAACATCGTATACGGCGGCAAAAAACAATTTGGCGACGTATATGCATCAACCGACGACATTTTTGTCGGTATAAACGTAAAGGCACAGTATGGTCGCCTGTTTGAAAAAAGCGATGTACAAAAGCGGGCAAAAGTAGCAGTTCTTGGATCAAACATAGCGAAAAATTTATTTGGTGATGCATCAAATGCCGTGGGGAATACGGTTAAAGCGGAGTCTCAGGTGTTCAAAGTTATTGGAGTCGCAGAATCCAAAGGTGGCGGATTTGGTGGACCAAGTCTCGACGATTATGTGTATGTTCCTTATCGTGGTGCGCAGGTCTTTAACCCCGATCGAAAATTTTCAGCAATTATAGTCAAGGTAAAAAAAGGATTTACCGTACCGTTTGTAAAAGACGAAGTGAGTAAAGCATTGCAGCGAAGATACAAAGAAGACGATTTCTCGGTGTTTGAGCCAACCGAAGTGTTAAACGCACTTGAGTCGATATTTGCGACGCTGAATGTGGCTCTTGTCGCAATTGCGGCAATTTCACTCGTTGTTGGAGGAATTGGGATTATGAATATAATGTATGTGACGGTTACAGAAAAGATTAAAGAGATTGGCATACGGAGGGCTCTTGGGGCGCGAAAGTCTGATATCTTGTATCAGTTTCTTATTGAGTCGGTGATACTTTCACTATTTGGGGGAATACTGGGGCTCGTTTTGTCGGAGCTCATAATTTTAGGCGTTCAGCAATTCTTTCCAGCTTATATTGATTTGGGATCGGTTATTATTGCGCTCGGCATATCTACCCTGATCGGTGTAGTGTTTGGGGTATTCCCGGCAAAAACGGCTGCCGACTTGGTGCCAATTGATGCTATTCGGAACGAGTGAGTTTTGAAGTAACGTACGCAGCCATCTTCTTCTTAAAATTCTCTACCGAATACTGAGCACTTTGTTTGAGTGCTGACGCCGACATTTCCTGGTATTTGGGCGTGGAGAGTTTTTCGAGTACTTGGACTTGCTCGTACAACGACTCAGGGGTCAGCTCGTTAAAGAGGAATCCGTTCACGCCATGCTTAACCGTCTCTTTGAGTCCGCCCGAATTATATCCAATAACGGGGAGTCCGTACCCCATGGCTTCAATCGGTGAAATACCAAAGTCCTCGTCTACCGCCGCAAACAAAAATCCGCGCGCATTGGTATAGAGTCCCTCGAGTTCAGCATCGGTAACATTCCCCATAAACTGAACGGTTTTACCCGCAATCGATTTGAGTCGCTGCATGTCGCGCCCTGACCCTACAACACGCAGTTCAAAGCGATATTTGTTTGCAGCGTCGATTAAAAGATCGATGTGTTTAGCTCGCGATAACCGCGAAACCGTAAGATAATGCGAACTAGAAGCATGGTGAAATGGCGTGGTGAAATTTTGAGGGATAACCACTGGTGGATATATTACATCTGCGTCGCGGCGATAGAATTTTTGTACACGTCGCTTTGTTTCTTCTGAATTCACGACAAAGTGATCCACTCGCTGCGATCCCAAATAGTCCCACAGCCTCAGGTTGTGGTTGATAAGGTTTCCGTATATTTCTATGAGTTTGTATTTACGCCACTCGCGTGCAGTCTCGTAGTAATACAAGTAGCGAGGCGGATGGTGAAAATAGCATATATGGACTGTTTCGGGGCGGGTAATGATTCCTTTGGACATGTATCCGCCTGAGGAGGAAATGACCAAGTCGTATCCTTTAAAATCGATACTTTCCCAAATGAGAGGGGTAATAGATCGAAGTGGGGAATAGAGCTGGGGAAGAAGCGGAACTGACTGAGCCCACGAGGTGCGAATCTTCCAATTATCAAACAGCGATCGGTGCGATCCGAGCCCTGCAGGATTATAGAATGACGTATACACGTCGGCTTCGGGGTACAGATCTTTAAGCGCGACAAGAACACGTTCGGCACCTCCGAATTCCGTGAGGACATCGTGAACAATGGCGATTTTCATGTAACAACATTATACTTACTATTTATGGACATCATTCACGCAATAGTACTTGGCTTAGTCGAGGGTATTACTGAGTTTCTTCCGGTTTCATCGACTGCGCATCTGATTATCACAAGTCATTTATTAGGGATTCCTCAGACCGACTACCAAAAGTTTTTTGAAGTGTTTATTCAGGCCGGCGCTATTCTGGCAGTTGTGATTCTATATTTTCAGTACATTCTTAAACACCGAAAACTGATGGCTCCACTTCTTGTGTCGTTTGTACCAACTGCGATCGTGGGGCTTCTCCTTCACAAAATAATAAAGGGTGTACTTTTTGATTCGATGGGAACTATCGCGGTATCACTTGCGCTCATCGGTATCGTGTTTATCGTGGTGGAACGCCTCGTTGCAACCAATCGCTTAAAACTCCAAAAATCGCTCGAAGGAATTTCGCTCAAAGACGCATTGATTATCGGCATTGTCCAGTCATTGGCGGTTGTTCCTGGGGTCTCGCGCGCCGGTGCGGTAATCGTCTCGATGATGTTCCTTAGATATAAGCGCGAAGATGCGGCGTTATATTCGTTTCTCTTGGCGGTGCCGACGATTTTAGCGGCCTCTTTATATGACCTGTACAAATCAAAAGATCTGCTGATGCATTCGCAGAATAATCTCGCGGTTCTGGCGGTCGGATCGGTCGTTTCGTTTGTTGTGGCGTACCTTTCGGTGCGATGGCTTATCGGTTATCTACGCAATAATACCCTCGTTTTATTCGGGTATTACCGTATAGTTCTTGCTATAATAGTGGTGCTTCTATTCCTGATCTAATGCACCCGTAGCTTAATCGGATTGAGCATTGGGTTCCGAACCCAAAGGTTGGAGGTTCGAATCCTCTCGGGTGCACCAGAGCAATTAATAGGGCCCGGAGTAAGACGGTACTACGCTGCATTCGCATTGCAGAGGAAGGAGTTCAATTCTCCTCGGGTCCACACTTCGCTCCTGATTTGCACATAGGAGCTTCGTGTGGCAGGCCGCCTATAAATCTCACATACCTACTAGATTTCAAAAAGCGAAGTGTGCCCCACGAAGTCTTGACGAAGTGGGGCCAGTGGTGTATATTCGCACTCGATGCATTTCACATACATACTTCTTCTATCAAATAGTAAATATTACGTTGGACACTCATCCAATCTCATTGAGAGAATAGCGTACCATAAGGATGGACGTGTAGACGCTACTAAACCATTTAGACCGGTAAGACTAGTCTACTATTCTGCCTTTGAAGATGAAGCCCTGTCTATAAAATTTGAGAAGTATCTGAAAACTGGATCTGGGTTTGCTTTCAGAAATAAGCACTTAATTTGTGCGAAGAGTCAGAGTCGAACTGACATCTGAGGTTTTTCAGACCCCCGCCGTGACCACCTTGGCTATCTTCGCTATTTCATCTGGCCGATCTCTGCTGGCAAGTGCAGATCGTCAGAGTGGGCCAGGATGGAATCGAACCATCGACTTCGATCTTATAAGGATCGCACTCTAGCCGCTGAGTTACTGGCCCAAATATTATACCGTAAAGTATATCAGAAGTATCTGAGTTCAAAAGAGCGAATAAGGCTATTCTGAGGCCTAGATTATGCTCAACTCTGAAAATTCATGTGATTTAGGAATTCTGAGCATTCTGTCAGGAATCTGTCATGCAAAATCGCGCATGAGTACTACAATCACGGTATTATGGGGTATCTAGAAGCGACAGGGCATCCACTCGTAGGGGAAGTAATTGTTGAACCTGGGTCCAAAAACGGTAATGGACTCTCAGTAGTCGATCAATATCATAAAGGACATGGCATAGGTGTAGGACGTGAGGAACTATGTCCTTATACGGGTGAAGAAGTAACCGTTATTAGGAAAACATATATAGGCGATCCCGTACTTCGAGAACCTGTTAGTGAACGGCCGAAAGACATGGACGATAGACCGCGGGTGGATAGCGTTTTGGTGAAGCGTATGGGGCCAATGGGCGAATCGCGATGGACAGAGCTGGTGATTACTCGAGATCCCGTTCAACCGTAATCGTACACTCACTTACGAGTGCCGCGATTGCTCCGACTGCCGCGAACATGGGTAACAATAGCGCCCCGACTACGCCTACAGTAAGGGGGAATTCGGCGATAGATTTACCGTTTTTCCCTTTTATGATGATCTTTCTGACGTTTCCCTCGTGAACTATCTCCTTTACCTTTTCAAGGAGTTTTTCACCTTTGACCGAAAACTCTTCGACCGGTGGTTTGTTCGTTTTTGACGATGTATTACCTGATGAGGTTTTTTTAGTGGTGGGCATACCTAGATTGTATCAAATAGTAACAGGGTGGGAGCGGCATAGGGGAATCGAACCCCTATCTGTTCCTTGGCAAGGAACCATTTTACCACTAAACTAATGCCGCGTAACCTATCTATTATACTACGAGCTTGAGGATTTTCGTAAAGGCTTCGTCGTCGGCGGTAAACGTCAGTGTTTTGAAGACTTCTTCTTCTGAGACAAATCTTGCTTCACTGACTTCCCAGTCGTGGTCTGCGGGGTCTCCATCGACGTACTCCATAAGAAAATAGAAGACTTTTTTGTTGACAATCGT
>JACOTV010000061.1 GCA_016178125.1 Candidatus Microgenomates bacterium
CGCCCGCGCCTGCTGCGGCCGGAACAATCCACACCGACTTCGAAAAGAAGTTTATCAAAGCCGATATCGTAAAGTACGATGATTTTGTGAGCGCGCCCGGCTGGGTCAAGGCCCGCGAAACCGGAAAGGTTCAGACCGTTGGTAAAGACTACATCATGCAAGACGGCGACGTCGTGGAGTTTAAAATCGGGGCCTAATTACTTCGCCATAAACGCCGTTCTCCAGACCGAATAATCAGCAAGCGATATTTTTCCGTCATGGTTTGCGTCTCCCAATAACACACTGCATGCTCCCCCGGTTAGGACTGGGGTTGCAGATGGCGCAACGCTTACCGGAATGGTCGTTGTGGTTGGATTAGGCGACGCGGCAAAATCGAACAAATCAGCTAAGTCGGTCGCGTTTGCCGCGTCGCCCAAAAGCGGCGTCACCCCAAAAATTTCTTGAATCGTTTTCAGGGTTGAGGAATGCGTATAGTGGACATTGTTTACATATCCTTTCTTAGCCAAGGGCGACAGCATAATAAACCCTATGGGGCCATCCGAAGAACCCGCGCCTTCGTCAAACGTTATAAACACCGCGCCATTATCTTTATACGCGTTTGAAGCCAATATCTTGGGCAATTCCTGAGACAGCCAAGTGTCACCGGTTGCCACGCTACAGTCGTGCATATCGTTACACAAATTGGGGGTTATAAAGTTGTACTTGGCAACTGCGTTACTGGTTAAGTCGGGCGCAAGCTCGGTATACGGCCGCACATGCTGAATGCAGTACGCATTGGTCAGGCTGGGTGGGCTCCCCACAACGTCTTCAAAAAAGAGCGCACCCAAGTGTTTTGGCGCAAATTTGTTGACTCCATGGAGTGGACAATTAGTCCCAGGAATATCTTCTTGATACGCCTTCCAACTGATGCCGGCATTATTCAACTGCGTCACCAGATGCGCCGTCGATGCGATATGGTTGGTTGTTGGATCAGAGTCGTTCGTAATGCCAAAATTACTCCCTGCCTCAAGCCAGATATAGTTCGGTTCAGAAGGATGAAGGTGAGGCGGATTAAAATACTGTTCTGCGTGCGCGCCCTGCGTGAGGAGC
Organism: Candidatus Microgenomates bacterium; assembly: GCA_016178125.1. GTDB lineage: Bacteria > Patescibacteriota > Microgenomatia > UBA1406 > GWC2-37-13 > JACOTV01. Next base: position 1,090 of record JACOTV010000061.1, read on the forward strand.
GTAGTAAAATAGGGCGCGCTCTTGACGCTCGCCCAATCGTGATTCTCAAACACAATAATAAAGACGGTCTTTATGCTCGTGAAATCAGCAGCGTGTGTTACTCGAGGAACAAGAAGCAGAAACACCACTACACAAATCGTATAGATTCTCTTCATTTATAAAATGCACTCACTGTTTATTAATAAAGGCAGTTCGCCATACCGAGTAATCAGCAAGCGATATTTTTCCGTCATGGTTTGCGTCTCCCTGAAGCCCGCTACATGACCAGCCAGTGACCGACACCTCGGGCGTGTTTGACGGAGGCACATTTGTTGGCGGAATACTGGTCGCGGTGGGGCTCACTACTTGCGCGATACACGTTGCTGGCGCGGCGGCGATATTATTACACTTTGGCGCCGCTTGATCACTCAGCGGCTGTTGGTCAAGCTCGACCGCCTGCAGACTCTTCATTACATTCACGCATTCTGTTGAAGTGGCTCCATACAAATCACTGCATCCCTGGTTTATCGCGTTGTATGCATCTCTAAAGTTGGAGTTTACGTTGAGGTACTTGGTGAGCGCCTGATACCAAATCAAAAGCGCCTTGTCTTTCCCAATCCCCGTCATGGTACAGCCGTTAAACGTACCGCCTACAACCGCCAGATAAAACCCTTTTGTGGGAACCGACATGTTTTTATGCACTCCTCCGCGATCGCTGGTGCCACAGTAGTATTGAGTCGCAAACAACCGGTCAGGCATCGGATTTGCGGTCGTCCCCCCAGTCGAAGTGGGGCTCTTATTTTTACTCGGATCGTCGATATAACGAATTGCGCCAATCGGTAAATCTTCGCCGATCTGCCAATCGTCATCTACCCCCGAGGCAAACGTATCGGCAATCGCTTCGTTCAGGGCTCCCGACTGGTTCAAGAAATCTAAGTTTGCGGTGTATTCCACCACTCCGTGCGTCATCTCGTGCGCAACGACGTCTTTGGTGACCCACCCCGGACATACCTGTAACTGATTTTCGGTCGTTGTATCTTTATGAAGCCACCTGGCGTTGGGACACAATTTTTCGCCGTTTATTTCGGCCGGTAAATTAACAAATGCTTTAACTTGTCCCCCGTGGTTATCGTAGCTATCCCGCTGCATCTTGCCTGAATAGAACGTGTAAATATCTCCCAAAAATCCGAACATACTGTCGGCGTCTGCGACGCCTGAGGCCGGACTTCCCTCGACACGCTTAAGACTGCACGACCCCGACGGATCTTGAGCGCAGTCATATACCCGACGGTCCAACGCATAGTCAGCAAGCTCAATCGAGCTTAGCACCGCGCCGTCCGTAAGTGACACCATCGTCCGGCGCGGGTCGTCGAGCCCGCCAACCATCTGGTTTGTCGTTACGATAAGCACTGGATACGTTTTCTGATCGTCAGAAATCCCCATAAGCCGAGGGTTTACCGCCACCTTTTCTTTTTTACTCACGACTACCCTGCCCCCTCGTGGGCCACGAACTTTGGTAATCGCAATTGCCTGTGCCCGCGCTTCGTCTACGTGTTCTCCCTGAAGAGTAGTGTCCTGCACGAGTGACCCCGTCATCGCATACACCTCGTTATCGTCTTTTACATGAACCGCGAGCTGGGATCCAAACACCGTGAGCCCGCCAACTTTTTGATTGAAGTAAAAGTGTTTTCGGTTTCCCGCCTTCCCAGCTTTTTGAAGGATTGGATCTTCCTGATCACTCAGGGTTTTGACCGGTGTGAGGCTCTGAGGTAAGTCGCTTAACGAAACTGCAGATTCTTTATTGAAGCGTATGTTTTTGCTCAAAAACTCGTACACGCCGGCCGTTCCCGGCTGCTTGGTTTTATATAATCCCCCGTTTCGACTGTTTAATGAAAACCGCGTCTGACCACTTTTGGTACTAACTGCTGAATCGCCTCGTAACGCGTCTGCTGAAATGGTAACGGTCGTATCGGCGGCAGCAGCTGATCGATAGATATCGCGAAGAATGTAAAAGCTTATACCAATGGCGAGAACACCAAAAAATAACAAACTCAGCAGGGGTTTTCGCATATCGTATACATTGATAGTAGAAAATATACGCCTGATTTGCAACTAAACTCAGGCTGTGCGCTTGGCGCGGAGCTTTATGTAGATCACCCAATGACGGATTGCAGAAAATAGTGCGAACACAAACCCCGGATATCCGTCTAGAATGCCTTTGTGACGAAAATACATGAGGAAGAACGTAGTGAGGGGCTTTGCAATAAAATACGAAAAGAAGCCCGCTTTCTCGCCATTTTTGGCCATTAGCTCAGCATCTAAGGTAGTGTATCGATTCCATCGTACCAAGTAGCGATCGAAGTCGGGGTCTGCGTAGTGAAGAAGGTCATTTTTGAGGCTTCCCACTGGACCGTTAATTTCGACATTTTCGTGAACCGTTTTACACGGAAAATGCGCCACGCCATTTTTATACAGTCTGATCGTCTTGTCGGGATACACACCACCCTTGGTGAGAAACTTACCCAAAAAATAGTTTTTCCGCGGAATCCAGAACGCAACCGGCCCGTTGTCATCCTGAACTCGTTTCAGGATCTCGTCTTTCAGTTCCTTTGAGACAGCTTCATCCGCATCAAGCTGTAAAATCCAGTCCCCTGTCGCGGCCTCAATCGCCTTCTGTTTGTTCTTGTGGAAGATGATCGGATTGTCGGTCTCGATGACTCGAACCTTTTTGCCGTACGATTTTGCTATCTTTACGGTCGCATCGTCTGAGCCTCCGTCGACGATGATAATCTCGTCACACCACTCGGCCGCCGAATCAAGCGCGTAGTGCAGGAATTTCTCCTCGTTATAGACCGCTAAACAGAGTGATAGTTTCATGGGTACTTGGGCGTAAAGATATTATATAATATCCCGACACAATACCATAAATCAACATACATCTTTATGCTGAAAATTCTGACCGTCCCCAACCAAGTTCTCACGACCCCCACCAAACCCGTCACCAGAGTTGACGGCAAAATTAGGCGGCTCGTGACCGAAATGGAAGAAACGCTCATTCACCAGACCGATCCCGAGGGCGTTGGGCTTGCTGCCCCTCAAGTGGGCGTCGGGCTTTCGCTCTTCATTATTAAATCAAGTCCCAAAGCCCCAACTGAGGTATTTATCAACCCAAGAATAATCACCACGATCGAAGAAAAGTCCCCCGACGAAAAGCCCAAAAAGAAGCAGACCAAAATGGAAGGCTGCCTCAGCATTCCCCGAATATGGGCTCCGCTTCGCCGCCAACGCGACATTGTGGTCGAGTTTCTCGACATAAACGGTGAAACACGGACAGAAACCTTTAAAGGGTTCAAGTCAACCATAGTTCAGCACGAAATCGATCATTTAAATGGGATTCTCTTCACCATGCGTTGCCTCGAACAAGGCTCAGATATATACGAAGAACACGGAGATCGACTCGAAAAAATAAAGAATCTGTAGGAACTCTCATCACTGCGTCACGTCATTGCGAGGACCAGAGTACATCGCACAGGACGAAGCAATCTACGCAATAATATCCTCGTACATATCACGCCACGTCGGATTCATATGATTTATCAAAGCTATTTTCTTGGCTCTCGGTCCGCCCTACAATTGCTCCTCTCGAGTAATTGCCGATACCACATCATCAAAACATTCATAGTATATAAGCTGAGTAATATTGTATTTATTTGTAAATCCCTCGACGAGCTTCTGCTTGTGCTGCCAGACTCGAGTTACGAGGTTTGATGTCACTCCGATATAGAGTGTCGTATGAGAAGAATTTGTCATTATGTATATATAAGCCCGCGTTTTCATGGTGAGATTGCTTCGCTAATCGCTCGCAATGACG
>JACOTV010000062.1 GCA_016178125.1 Candidatus Microgenomates bacterium
ACTGGCCCTGAATCGCCGCCGCAACAACTTTTCCGCCATCGATTTCAAATAGAATTGTTTTGGTTGTTTTCTCAACGGGAATCGTAAGGAACTTGGCGAGTGCTTCAACGCCGATAATACCTTTACCTTCGACTTCTTGTAGCGGGTTCATTGCTTCGGTGTCTGCTTGTTGGGGCTTTGCAAACTTGGCGACTTCTTCGTGTGCGGCATATGAACCATCGGCGGTTGTTAAGAATTTGGTCTCCCCTACTTCGTTTTCAACGACAAATTCGTGGCAATATTCACCGCCAATATATCCATTGTCGGATTCGACCATAACTGTTTCTAAGCCGAGTCGTTTAAAAATAGTTGAGTATGTTATGGCCATCTGGTCGTATATTTTTTTGAATTCCTGCTCGTCGCGATCGAACGAATAGCTATCTTTCATGGTAAATTCGCGTACTCTGAGCAATCCGCCGCGCGCACGCATCTCGTCGCGGAACTTGGGGGAGAACTGATATATATGAAACGGCAGATCGCGATAACTCATGTTAAATTTACGCACCACATCGACAAACATTTCTTCGGCCGTGCCCCCTAAGGCAAACTCAGCATCGCGGCGATCTTTGACTTTCATCAATTCAAACCCAGCGGTATTTGTGCGATTTGTTTCTTTCCAGAGTTCTAGGGGGTGAAGAATGGGTGAAACCATTTCTTGCGCGCCGACGGCGTCCATTTCTTCCTTAACCACCTTCATGATGTTTTGCATGACGCGCTGGGCAAGGGGAAGAATGAATAGTCGCCCGGCAGTTGACTCGCGAGTATAGCCAGCCTGGTGCAGCAGTTTATTCGAAATAATCTTTTCGTCTGACGGAACGGTTTTGGTGGTTTTTCCAAAGAGCTTACTATAGCGCATGAGGATATTATAACTGATATAATTTGCTATACGAACCCTATGAAAGATCACGAACATCCGCTCAGTTGGCAGGCTCTTTTTAGGATTCTCATTCTTCTTATGGGAATCTACTTTGTATGGAAAACGGGAAGTATCTTGGTGCTCATTTTAGTGTCGGCCATGCTAGCGGCGGCACTCAATCCCCTGGTCCGGAGACTCAATAAGCGACTTCCGCTTTTTGTTTCAACGTTTATTGTGGTTTTCTTGCTGTTTATTCCTTTTGTGATTTTGGGCGCGATTGTAATCCCTAGTTTTATCAGAGAATTCCCCGGTGTTGTTCATACGGTGAATCGAATTGTTCGGTCGTCGTCGATATTGCCTGATTCGCTGCGAAATATAGATCTTACTCAATATGTGCAAAGTTCGGGCACCTATGTTCTGAAGTCGACCTCTATCATCACCGGCGTCGTTACCTCGATCATCACCCTGTTGTTTCTTACGTTCTACTTTATATACGACTCTCGGCGCCTGGTGGGACTAGGGCTTTCGGTATTCCCCAAAGACCGACGTCATCGATTGATTCAGCTCTTTCGCGAGTTGGCCGATGTGAATGGGCAATACATTCGAGGGAATCTTATCATTTCGCTTATTTGCGGCGTAACAATATATATTGGGCTTATGCTGATGGGGATTCCGTTTGCGGCGCCACTGGCTATGTTTGCCGCCATTATGGATTTACTCCCCCTAGTGGGTTCCACGATTGGTCTGATCCCCGCACTCATTATTGGGTTTGCGATTTCTCCCATTGCCGCGCTTCTGGTTTTGGTGTTGTTTTTGGTCTACCAGCAAATTGAGAATGCTATTCTTGCGCCAACTATTTATAACAAAGCGCTCAACATATCGCCTGCTATTAGTTTCTTGGCGGTTCTTATGGGGAGTGCTCTCTTTGGAATAGTGGGTGCATTCTTATCGCTTCCCATTGCCGCAAGCCTTCCCGCGATTATTCAGTATGCGCGCGAAGAAAATGAAACGAACGACGAAAAAAAAGAGACCGAGCGTGATCTGGAGCGATATAAACGAGGGTGACCGTTACTTCTTGTGTAGTCTCCGAGCTGCTTTTTTAAGCGAGTGGTACTGCGTACGAATGAGTGTGTGAAGTGGTGTAAACGTTTTGATGAACACGACAAATAGGGCAATATGTAAAATGATGAGTGCGGTCATAATGGGCTGTCTAACGTCGGCCATGCTGAACGAACCGGTGATCATATGAGCGCTTGAGGAGGCTGTTGGTTTAACCGCTGCACTGGTTGTTGCAATCTTGGCACTAGAGCCGGCATTTTTTTGGGTCAATACCGTTGGCGTAGGAGTGGCAGAGGGACGCGGAGTTGGCGTTATGGTTGCCGTGGGTTTTGGTGTGGATGTGGGGACTTGGGTGGGCGTGGTCGTTGCAGTTGCCTGAGGGATGGGAAGCGTGGTCGGTGCTGACACTTTTTTAGCATTTGAAGAAGCTTTTACGATCTTGTTCATAGGTACGTTCACGGCTATGTCCATAGCACGTGCCGAAGACGTCACGTTGAGCGCGATGATTAAGATTGCTGCAACAGCATAAACCGGGTTGCTTCTCATCCGCGCATTATACTATATCCAGATTGGGGATTCAATTCAGCGGGCGAACGGTATAAATGTGGATACTTCGGTAATCAGTCGACAGTTCATGGTACTATTAAACTATCGCTATGGATGACGCCTTCCTCAAAGATGTTCTGAACCGCGAACGACAACGTTCAGCCGACTTGTCACTGCTGCTTTCTTCGCTTGAGTCTGCTCCGTTGGAAACACAGGAATCAATAGTCCGCGACATAGGAAACAAAACGCTGCATAGTATGGGCGGAGCCACCGGAATCATGGGTATTCCCCTGCTTCTTGATATTTGTTACCCGTGCTACATTGGTGAAACCATCGATAAACATAAAATATACGTTCACCGTAAACCTGAGGAACTGGGTGCCTCGGCCGCTGAGTTTTTTACCATGGGGAAGCAGGTGGTTAAGGCCTATCTGGCGATGACGTATCGTATATATGTTGCGTACCAGATTGATCTTGCGGCCAAAGGCTACACCGGCCAAGAGGCCGACGATTTGGCGTTTTACTTAAGCCGCAAGGAAACCTATTTCCCGCTTTATAAAACCCCCAATACTGGCCTGCGCAAGTTTGTTACGGTATTTGATATATTTGACGTTGCTCCTGAAGATGTGGGGCTTCATAGCGAGATGATTCATGAAGATGTCGTTCGGTATTATCAGATTTGGATAAAATACCAGCCGCGTCGCGAGTGGGATTCATTGGTTAAACACATAATCAGTGATCGATGGGCCGACCATGGGCAGATCGGGATACTGACCAACAGACTGTACCCCGTGGACCTTGATCCAACGCTCGTCACGTTATTGTTCCCGGATGGCTCCCCCATTAATAAAGAAGTTGAATCACGTATCGCCAGTAAATTTGGTCTTATATTTAGCGGAAACAAGTTTAAGCGCTTGGCTCACGAAGCTGATTTCACCGACGATGACATTCGACGACGGCAACTTCGGTATATGCGCCATGCAGGACGAATTAATCCCGCTCCTCACCCATTGTATCAATCACTCATCTGGGGCGCCGACGAGAAGAAGTAACTGGAGTTATTTCTTGTAACCGAGCTTATCAAGAACAGCTCCCACAGATTCCATGGGGCCGGTGCGATAGGTGTCGATTACGATATCGTAGTATTTTGGATCCCAAAAGTCGTGATCACCATACAATCGTTGCCAGGTAGGAATATTTTCTTCTTCGCGCTGTTTCATCCAGGCTTTGGCTTCGTCGACGGTTATTTTTTCACGGTTTACCACGCGATCAACGCGCACAGCATACTCTGAACAAATTACCAATACTTTAAGAACATCAGGAATTCCTTGAGCGACAAATCCAGAAAGCCAGGCCTCGTATATTATGTTTTTGTCGTGAGTAAGAACTTTTTTGGTCATCGCTTCCATTTCGCGTTCATGATCGTCGGTACGGCTTTCGGCACCGATGGCATTTTCGTTTCGTCCCTGTGCTCGGTCAAATTCACGTTGCATTGCACCGGTGTTGTAATACTTCCACCCGAGCTCTTTTTGCAGATTCTTAGCCAAGGTAGTTGTGCCAACCGCGATTTTTCCTGAGATGGTGATGTTATGGTACTTAAGGTCCATGTTATCTCTTAATAAGATCAGTAATGAGCTTGATAACTTCTCCGGTTGAAACCATCGCCATAAGGCTCAAGAGAACAACCATTCCAAATATATTCGTATATTGTTCGACTTTACTATTTGCCCGTCGCTTGGTCACCCATTCGTAGATCACAAATACTAAGCGACCGCCATCGAGCGCGGGAAACGGCAAAATGTTGACGACTGCCAAATTGAGCGAAAGAAGCGCCATCAGTTCGAGAACGGCGTTATTGCCAAATTTAATTGCTTGCCCGGTGATCTTGGCGATCCCTATGGGACCTGCGATATCGACTTTGGTTTTTTGAAATGAAACGAGTGAAACAAGCATTTTACCCAGTTCGACGACAATCTGTTGAGTTATTTGGAATGAGTGAACGAGTCCATAAAAGGGGGCTTCGTACCAAGGGTATTTCTTTTCGATATATGATGTGATGACAATGCCCAGTGGGCCTTCCCCAGCGGGAGGATTAAGCCGCGGGACAACGGTTATATGTTTGATCGCTCCTTGTCGTTTGATGTTAAAAACGACATCTTTCCCCCCGAATTTTTTGCTAAGTGCAATGAGTTCGGTGGTGTCGGTCTTTACGTCGTCTACGATGACGTTATGGGTTGGAGTCGGAACACCTTGGGTAAATAAATATGAAATAAGGATCCATGCAAGGATAAAATTCATAACAACCCCGGCGACTATAACCGATGCTTTCTGCCATGGCTTTTTATTCACAAATGCACGACTTTTGAGCCTGGGATCGACTTTTACACCGTCTTCTTCGTGGTATTCCTCGCCGTACAATTTCACAAATCCTCCAATAGGAATGAGGTTTATGCTGTAGAGTGTTTCTCCGCGCTTTTTACCCCAAATGCGGGGGGGGAATCCTATGCCGAATTCTTCAACCAAGATGCCATTTTTGCGCGCCACAATAAAATGCCCCCATTCATGGACCAACACTAATACCGTGAGAATCGCGATAAATACGACGATGATTATGAGTACTTCCATAGATAAATGATTCTTACACCGACATGATGTCTTTTTCCTTGGCTTCCTTAACCGACTGCATTTCTTCGTTTATTTTCTGGGTAATGTCGTCGATTTCTTTTTCGAGGCGGAACTTATCGTCTTCGGTTAGGGTTTTTGCGTCAACTTGTTGCTTGATTTTCCGGCGCGCGTCGTCGCGATTACCCCGTACTGAAATGCGTTTTTCCTCGACCATTTGTCCTGCTAGTTTTGCGTATTTTTGACGTTGCTCTTCGTCAAGAGGGGGAACTTTAACCAGAATACGGGTTCCTTGTGACGCCGGGGAAAGTCCGACCGCGGAATTCATGATTCCCTTCTCGATGTCTTGATTGGTTGCGGGATCAAAGGGAACAATGACGATCAGCGTCGCGCCTTCGGTGGTAATTGTCGCGATTTCGCGGAGCTTGAGGGTTGTCGTGCCGCCATAGGTGGTGACGGGTAAATTTTCAACGAGTGCGGGAGTTGCGCGTCCGGTGCGGATGGTTTTGAGATCTTCTTTTAACATCTCAACCGACTTTTGCGCGTGTTGTTTAAATTCCTGAGTGATCGGATGCATATCGAGAATTATATAATTCCGAGTTCAGAATTACGAACGGAAATAGGCATAGTTACCGGGCAACGTGTAGCGGAGGCGGAGGCGGGACAAGGAAGGAGGCAATCGGCGACTGCTCAATTGCCAAAATATTGGCAACGCTTGCGGCCATGTGGGGCTCGCGCAGTTGGCTCATTTCCTCGCCGTCTTGAGGAAACGGAAGGTATGACAGCGAACCGGTGATGTCTGCTTCCCCCGAGCTACGAACGACTTTATCGAGTGACACGCGCAGTTGGCAGAGTGAACTCGCATAGGGTTTTACTTTAGGAACTTTGAGCGGCCCTTTAAATACGTCAATGACGCCGAGTCGCTGTAATCGGACATCGTCGGTCAGTTCACGCGACTCGGCGTGATCTTCGACTGATAGTTTGACGGTATAAAACATACCCCCAATCGGTACGTTCTCGATTACCCTTACGCGTGGAGGCAGATTGGTATTTTGGGCCTTAAGAAGAGCCTGATCATCGAGTGCTGCGCCATCGACATGTGCCGATATTCCCTCCAGATACTGCTCAGAATAGTGAGCCATTTCTTCGGGACTTACCAAGACGAATTCCGGACTACTATTTGTTTCAGTCATTTGCCTAGATTATACCTAATAGAAAATATCTTGAAGAGATGAACGGAGATTATTCGGCAAGACGCCAACGCAGAATTCGAGCGATTTTGATGTTTTCGCCGAACTTAAGGACGATTTCTTTAAATAACGCGTCCATGGTTTTTGAAGGATCGCGGATATATTCCTGTTTTAGCATGTCTTCGACATCTTTTGGGTTAGTTGAAGCCACTTGCATTGCGACTTCCTGACCAAACGCCTTAAATTCGTCGTTTCCCCCGACAAAGTCGGTCTCACATAAGAGTTCGACGAGTCCTGCGGTTTTGCGGTCATGATGAATGTACGAGAAGATTCCGCCTTGCGAGGTCGCGCGTCCTTGTACTTTGGCTGCTTTGTCGGCGCCCCACTCTTGGAGCTTTTTTTTGGCTTTTTCTACGTCGTTATTGGTTTCTTCGAGGGCTTTTTTGATAAGCGAGAACGATACTTCGGTTTCTTCGCGCAGTGCTTTGAGCTTTTTTAAATCGACGGCCATAAGAATACAGGTAATTTATTTCGCTTCTTTTACTTCGGCTTTGGTATATGATCCCAAAACGTCAGACACGAGGTATTCGATTGCTTTGGGTGAGTCGTCGTTTGCAACCATCGGGTAGTCGACGCTTTCGGGATCGGTGTTGGTGTCGGTTACCGCGACGATAGTTACGCCGGTCTTTTTGGCCTCGTCAACGGCGTTATGCTCTTTGCGTATATCGAGGATCAGGAGAACGTCGGGCTTTTTGGTGAGGTCTGCAATGCCTGCATAGAATTTTTCAAGCTTTGCAACATATTTAGCGTTTTGAACGCGCTCGTGCTTGGTGAGGTTGTCCCACCCATTTTCGTCGCGGGCGATGCGCATCTCGTTCATCTTTTTTACGTTTTTGATGATGGTCTGGAAATTAGTCAACAGACCGGGAAGCCATTTGGTAGTAATATAGGGAATTTTTTCTTTCTTGCAGAGCTCGGAAACGTAGGCACTTGCTACCTTTTTGGTGGCAACGACCAAGATTGATTTGTTTTCTTCTTTGGCTTTTTTAAGATACGCTTTGGCTGCGGCGATTTGGACCACGGTCTGAGTAAGATCGATGATCGAGGTACCGTTTTCGATTTTATATACGAATTTGCGGGCTTTAGGGTGAAGACGATTACGTTTGTGACCAAGATGAAGTTCGGCTTCAAAGAGCTTGGTTACTTCGGCGACTGATGGTTGGGTAGCTGGCATAACAAGTAATTATATAGGCGCGAGGCGGTTTTTTCAAACGGTTAATTATTCAGACTTTAGAAGGTCGGTTAGAAATATGCGGAGATCGGCGCCAATTTCGGGGTGTTTGAGGCCCAATTCGATGGCTGTTTTCATATATTCGAGCTTGTTTCCGGTGTCGTAATACTTGGCGTGTTCGATCTCGACAGCGTACAACGGCACTCCCTGCGATTTGAGTAAGTTGATTGCGCCGGTTAACCAAATTTCGCCGCCCTTTCCTGGACTTTGTGCACGGAGTGCGGCAAAGATTTCGGGAGGCAAGATATATGCACCGTGAGTTGCTATGTTTGAGGGAGCTTCTTCGGGTTCTGGTTTTTCGACGATCGACTTAATCTTATATACATTTCCTTCGACGGGTTCCAGGTCGGCGATTCCGTAGCGCTTGAGGTCTTCTTTCTTGTCGATTTTGACGCCCGAAATGACTATGCCGCCGAGCTTTTCGTGTACCTTGATCATTTGTTGTAGGCGAGGCGGCTCGGCGTATATGAATTCGTCGCCCCAAAGCACGGCGAACGGTTCCCCATCGATGACCGGCTCAGCCGACAAAACAGGGGTGCCGTTTCCGTACGGACCTTTTTGACGTACATATATAAAGTTTGCCATGTCGGCGATTTTATTTACTTCGGCGAGAATTTTTTCCTTGTTGCCTTGGAGAAGGTTCTTGATGAGGTCGGCGCTTGGGGCGTCGAAGTGATCTTCTATGGCACGTTTGTTAGCGCCTGTTACGACTACGATGTCACGAATGCCTGAATTGACGATTTCTTCGACTACATATTGAATGACCGGCTTGTCAACGATCTTTAGTCGATTTGGATCGTTACCTTCTGGGCAATCCGCAAAGTATTATCCACAACCGCAGTTAATTCTGCAACTCCTTTATCGCCGGCTGGGGAGTACTGAAAGGTTGCTTTACCTGTGCGATCGGTGGTGACATGTGCGGGGCTAACCGTGCCAATGGTGGCTTCAATTGATACGTCTCGACCGGCAACGGGCGAATTAGAAGAGCTGCGGACGAACACGTCGAGTTTTGACTCTTCGGAGCTATTGGCACGCAGGCTTAGGGGAAAAGCGATGATAATCGACTGTTGTGCCGATGGATCGACGGTCGAGGAGGCGCGGGTAAAGCGAGAAAGAGGTTTACTAAATACGACCAAGGAGATGAACACGAAAAACGCGAGAAAAAAAAGACCGATGAGACCTGCCAGTTTTTTGTCCATAGGTGCGTACCGTATTATACAGTTTGACCGGTTTAAAAGCAAAAATCAACCCAATTTTTTGACAATCTCCTGGCGGATCTTATCAGGTGGAAGCAAATTATAATCGGTGTCTATGCAGGTGATTTTTTCCCAATGAGGATATTTAGCGGCGAGTTCTTCATACACTATATGTGTCTCTTTCTGGTATTCAATATTCTCTTCATGAATATCTACTCCTTCTTTCCATTTAAGACGTGGCTTACTCAAAAGCGGTGGTGTATCTAGGTACATTACTATGTCTTCTTTGGGAAGCCCAAGCTCGATGTACTCCAAACGGTGCACCCAGTCGAGGTACTGCTGGCGCTTCTCTGGGGGGAGTTTGGCTGCCTGGTGAGCCATGTTTGATCCGATGTATCGATCAAGAATCAAGGTGGTCCCCTCGTTTAATAAATCATAGAGCTTTTGTTTTATAGCACTTCGATCAAGCGCAAATACGATTGACGCAAGATAGGGAGAGACTTCGTCGATTGAGCCTAATTCGCCGTTTAAGAATTGTAAAACGAGCTGTCCAAAAAAAGTCTCATAGCGCGGGAACTTTATTTGTTCGGTAGTAATACCCTTCCGGCTTAAGTACGCACTGAGAAGCTGTACTTGGGTGGATTTGCCTGCGCCGTCGATTCCCTCGAGTACGATCAGCTGTCCTTTAAGATGTGGTGACATAAGTAATATACTATAGCTGACTCCTTGCTCATTTTCATGATAGTTATGTTAGCGCGATGGTCCCGCCGGCACTGGCTTCTCCGCTTAAGATTTGTTTGGCGACCTTATCCTCGATTTCCTGCTGAATAACTCGCTGCATATTACGGGCGCCGTATTCGGGGTGATAGCTTTTTTTGATCAGACTTTTCAGAAGCTCGTCTGAAACCGTGACGGTGAGTTTTTGGCTTGCGAGGTAATTTCGAGCGATTCCGGCAAAGAATTTATGGGCAATCTGCAGAAGTGCGACCTCTGAAAGCGGTTGATACAGAATCACCCCGTCAAAGCGGTTTAGGAATTCAGGGGTATAGATATTTTCTTGAATAAGGTAATTCATAAGGTCGTCGGAAGACGGAATCTGCTGGGTTTTGGCGAGGGTCTCGAAAATATAATGAGCGCCGGCATTTGAGGTGGCGATGATCATGAGATTTTTACAATCGACTCGCTTACCCTGGCCATCGGTAAAGTATCCTTCATCAAGAACGGTAAGGAATATATTAAGCAAATCCTTGTGTGCCTTCTCGAGCTCGTCAAGGAGGAGCACCCCGTATGGATTATCGCGTACGGCGGTTGTTAAAAGTCCCGGCTGTCCGGTTTCTGAGGAACCTATGAGGTTTGCTATGTCTTGTTTTGTCTGGAATCCCGACATATCGAATCTTATGAGTTGTTTCTCGCTTTGGAAAAAGAGTGTTGCTAGGGCCTTTGCGGTTTCTGTCTTACCGGTACCCGTTGGTCCCAGGAACAAAAACGAAGCGAGCGGCTTTTTCCGTTTACCGAGAAGTACATAAGCACTCCGTAGGGAAGCTGCTAGGTTATGTACGGCCTGATCCTGACTGATGACTTGTTTTTTAAGCGCTTCCTCGATGCCCAGGAGCATGGTTTTGGTCGACGCGTTTATCGATGTTGGTGCATGGGTTTTTTCGGTAATAAGTGAATTTATGAGGTCGGGAGTTAGAATAGGTGCCCTATTTTGGACTGCCTCGGCGCACGCGGTATCCATAAGCTGAATCGCTTTTTCGGGAAACGGGGTGTTTGAAATATAAAAGTCACTTTTATCGACAACCGCGAGCATGGTTTCATAGGGAATAATCAGTTTGTACCGAGACTCAAATGCGGGAATGAGCGTTTCCATAACCGTCAATGTATCTTGAGCGTTGAGTTCTTTTATGTCAATGCGCGTAAACAGCTGGTTAATCCGCTCGTGCGTGAAGACGTACTTTTCATACAAGAACGGCGACGTGGTTCCAATTATTTGAAGCGTGCTGCGTTTTGCGTATTTTTCGAGGGGAACCGAAAGGTCTACATGTCCGTCTGCGGTACTTAAATACCGATCTATGCTTTCGATGACCAAGATTACACTTTTAGCTTGAGCCGCTTCCTTCAGTAGTTCCTCAAAAAAAGCCTCGCGCTGTTTTTGGTCGTTATGCTCGGCCGAAATGCGCTCGAGGTTGACTTTCAGAATGCGCTTGTAGTTAAGAAGTGAATTGGTCTTCCCTTCGTATATTCGTTTGGCGAGGGCGTTTATTATCGCGTCTTTGCCAATCCCCTCTTCTCCGACAAGTACCGCATTTGCTTCTTCGCTTTTTGAAAGGAGTGCCTCAAGCTGTTTGAGCTCCTGTTCGCGACCGATCACATCCTTAACATGCGAAACATATTCGACCGAGGAAAGGTTATCTGCGTATTGGTCTAAGTAAGGGGTGAATCCCATGGTCCAGTCGCGCGCCATCGGTGTCGTTTCAAAGAGCGAATCGGCGCTCCACCAGGGCTTTTTCAATAAACGATCTTTATAAATGCGATCAAACCATGCTTCAGCGTCTTTGGTATGTTCTGTTTCGAGTACATGTTTGCCAAGGAAGTCGGCTTTCCATGATTCATACAGTTGCTGGTCTGATTGTTTGAACGAATCAAGAAGCACCATAAACGGCAGTAGAACAAAAAATATGATGGTAATGACGGGCATCAGAACGACGAATAAGACCGTCACAACGAGATAGGTAAATATGAGAATCGACCGCATCATGGCACCTATAAACCGTGAGATCAGACCAAAGGTTACGTTTGAAGCCCACGCACTAAATGAAAATCCAACGGTCTTTTCTTGACTTACGATATTTTTCCACGGCGAAAAGAGTGTTTTAAGAAGGGTGGGGACCGAGAAATAGAACGGTAGAAAAACGAAGATGTTATAAAGCCCCTCAAAATAATTCAGGATCTTTCGCTGCATACTTTTCATTATACATATATCGTGCGCAACAACGAGGCGCATTTTTACCTAAAATACTCAAATTACCTGCATTTTATACGGACTGTCACGGCAATCTAAACTGAGCATTTTTGCCATTTGAGGCTTGACAAATTTCAGCAAACAGGTATAAAGGGAAAATCAATCTTTTTATG
>JACOTV010000008.1 GCA_016178125.1 Candidatus Microgenomates bacterium
TACACTTATGCCGCTTGTGCAATCAAGTGAATATCGCGTATAGTTCTGATAGCCGGGAGCTCCGCTTCCTGTTGATGTAACGGGGTTACCGGGGGTCTGAGGTGGCGTGTTGGTCACAGGTCCGCTACTTACTGGAGGATTCGATGCTGGCGGGTTGGCCGCGGGGGGAGTGTTGGCGCTTGCGGTCAACGCTTCACTACCAAATGTCCAGCCTGCGGGGAATTCGAATACGTATCCTTGACCATTAGCCTTCAGATTCGATGATTCCGCAGCATTGTTCGTATAGAAATGGTCCTGAGTTACGGCATTATAAAACCGATCGAGTATCGTCGTAAATTTACTACTGTCGTCAATCGCATTAATGTACCCAACGAGCCCCTCGCTTGCCCATGTTGCATCTGGCGGGGTTGGATTATTTATCTGATAAAAATGCAAGTCGGTACCCGTTTTAATGAATCGGTAGAAGCCTTGGGTACTTGCCGAATAGCAGCCGGGGGAACTCGCTGACTCGACATAGCCCATCACCCCTTCGTATTGCCACATCGCGGTTCCTCCACCTAATTCGCTCCAGTTCGCCGTATAGAAATGCGTAATATTGTCGGGGCGTACATACCTAAGAAGCGGCTTTAAGCAGGCGGTTTCGGGAGGTTGAGAAGCCGATGATACGGGCGGTGGATTAGTCGCGGGCGGTGGCGCGGCGTTGGGGCAGGAACATGACTGCCCCGTTGCCGCCCAGGTGCCGTTATTACAAGTATATGAAAGATTACTCAGTCCACAAACGGTCTGACCATCAGTACCGGTGACCGGTTGATTATTACACAGTACCCCTCCAGCACATGAGGCGCCGCCTGCTGCGGGGGGCGGATTACTAGCAGGCGGCGCAGTGGCCTTTGCTACACAACACCGTACGTCCGAGGACCCAGGACACGCACCCGAAATCAACTCGTTATTCCCCGTACAAGTGACCTCCCCAACGGCCCACTGGCAGGTGCCTGAGCGACCATCAGGTACGGTACATGATTGGTTTATATACTGAGGATCGTTTACGTTTGAGAGACACACGTTTTGTGTGCTGCAGCTTAGGGTTGGTTCACAAAGTGGTACATTGTTGCCCGTACAACACGGTTGCCCGGTTAACCCACAGAGTACCTCGACTGGAAGTGATTGCGCGTGTGCCTTTGATGAGGTCTTGTTTTTTGTACTGATCGAATATGATGCGGTCAAAAGAAGCGATATCGCGGTAACGATAACGACAAAGAGTGCAACAGTTCCTTTTCTCATATTATTCAACAGTTATAGTTCCTTTCATGAGCGCGCTTTTTGGTCCACAATTTTTGGTACAGATATACGCAAACGATCCTTTTTTATTCGCGGTAAATTCAATGGTCTGCACTTTAAATGAAGGTAGAGATTCAGAAATGTTATATACCGGAATGCTAATACCATGCTCTATGTCCATACTTTTTACTTTAAGTACCACGCGGTCCCCTTGTTTAACGGTTATATGCGTTGGATTAAAGTCCCAGTTTTTAACGAATATAACAAATGTTTGTTTACCGGGAGTATATAACGGATTTTTCGCACCCTGAGTTGGGGTCGGGAGGGATTTACTTGTCTGAAACGTTTTCTTGGCCGGTTTTCTTATCGAAGATATCAAGAAGAGGCTCATAACAACGAGCAATACCACACCTAACCCTATCGTCAGCTTTTTCATGTATGTTTGTAGTAACAATTTAACAGGGGTCACGCGGGGAAGTCAAGCCGGAGGCCACATTTATGGTTAGCTCAAATCGCTATACCCTTTTTTCTCAATCTGCTTTGCAAGTTCGTAGTCACCTTCCTTAACGAGTGATCCGTTAACAAGGACCAACACATGGTCTGGTTTCAGATACTTAAGGATGCGGTTGTAATGGGTTATTATGATATACGTTTTCCCTGCTTTATGCCGGTGAAGAAATGTCGCAATGGTGCGTAGCGCATCAACATCAACACCGGTGTCTACTTCGTCGTAAATTTGCACTTCTTTGTCAAGGACTGCACCCTGAAGCACTTCGAGCTTTTTCTTTTCCCCCCCAGACGCACCTTCGTTTAACGATCTCTTCAGGAGTTCCTCGGGTATTTTTAATTCCTCGGCCAATTTGCGGGTCTTCTGACGAAGGGTAAGCGGATCTATTTTCCCCGATAGAGCGGTCAGAAGCAGCTGCTGGACGGTAACACCAGACAGTGACAACGGTGATTGGAACGAGAGGAATATACCTGCCTCGGACCGTTTATCTGCCTCAAGATCGACAAGATTCGTTTTATTCAAAACAATTTTTGATTTTTCTTTTATGGTGTAAGACGGATGGCCCATTAGTGAATACGCAAGCGTTGACTTTCCTGATCCGTTGGGGCCCATCACTACATACACTTTATCTTGTTCAAAATCGTACGAAAAGTTCTTGATAATGGGTTTATCGGCAACCGAGACAGAAAGATTTTTTACCGTTAGCATGGGGATATTGTAACAAACTATGCATTACTTCGGGTAAGAGCGCGCGGATTAAAATCCCCCCGGTGGGATCATGTTCGACGGAAGAGCATGCATCAATCGATCAACGACCTGTTGACCCCGCTCTTTCCAAACCGTCACGCCGGGGACGTCTTCGTTATTTCTATTCCCAGACGCAATATTATTCGTTCTGGAGATCGTTATAATACTGAGCATGCTGAGCGTTCTGGGCTCTTCTATCGGCCCCAAGGTGCAATCCTCCCACCATACTATAACCGGGCCATGGCTGGATAAGGACTTACCTTTTGGGTGATTCGATTCATTGAATACAAGAGCAGCATCCTTCTTATCGTCTGTGGGAAATATGACACCTCCCACAAAGTCTGCCCTATATCGATAGGCATCATTTGCTGCCTCGTGCTGAATCAGCTTGGGTCTCACTGAGAACACGGTTAGATCGCCTGCCTCGTGCGTCGCTGACTCAATGGTTGTTATTCTAACCACGGGATTAAATGAATCATCAGCATTCCCCGCATCAACAAGAATCAGCTCAAGTGACTGAGGGTCTTTTACGACCAGCTGTGTTGGAGTCGCTGTTAACTCTTGAATTGCCCGGCGAAGCACTTTTTGAGGACTACTACTCGTTTGTCGCTCAGGTTGGCGCAGATTTTGCTCACGATTTGCCATGGACGTATTATACCATCACGCTTTATGTTTTTACTGCTGTGAGGCCGTAATCACAGATGCATTCGGGGAAGCCGGTCGAGTGTGGCGAGGTCGGTTACGAATTGATTTTTTTCGGCGCGATAGGCGGCGACAACGCCGATCATCCCGGCGTTGTCGCCGGTCAGATATTTGTACGGCGGAAACACCGCTTCTCCCCCGTGCTTTCGAGCCAAAGCCCGCAATTTTTTTCGCAGATATTGATTTGCTATGACACCTCCACCGACTGCTAACCGATTGACCCCCGTTTGGTCGATCGCCTTGCTGAGCTTGCGCAGTATCGTGTCAAATACGGCTTCTTGAAACGAACTCGCCATATACTTGACCCTATTCACTCGTTCCGCTTCGGACATGCTACGGTGCAAATATAGAAGCGACGTTTTTAGTCCTGAAAAAGAAAGATTCAAATCGCCAGAGCGCAACATCGGTCGGGTGAATTTATACTCGTCAACGTTCCCCACTTCGGCCGCGATCCGTTCCATAAACCCACCACCTGGATAGCCAATGCTAAAAAGGAGCCGCGCAGCCTTGTCGAGTGCTTCGCCTGCGGCATCGTCTACCGTCTCTCCGATTACCTCATACGACAAGTGATCGTTCCATAATACGAACTCAGAATGAACCCCCGACAGTAATACGCCCAAATACGGA
>JACOTV010000072.1 GCA_016178125.1 Candidatus Microgenomates bacterium
CCAGATTTCAGGAAGCTGTAGATTTATTCGCTCGCAAGGTGCAACTGATTGCCGACCGGGACGACGCACCGGATGTGATCATTTGCGCACTGTCACAAGAGATCGTGGATGCGGTGCGCTCCGCTGGTCCGCACGGTTCGATGACTCACAGACCCACGTCGCTAAACCGTGCATTGCAGAAGGCGGTGCAACCCAGTCAGCTAACCTTTTTCGATAAATTATTCACTGTAGACGAGCAACATGAGTCTAGACTGGTGTACCGTAACTTTCGGCGGGCACTCAAAGCGCGGGTGATGCCTGGGAAGATACCGATCCAGCTCGCACAGCCTAGATTATTCGAGGGTGGCACATCGGCTCAGGATGCGGCTACACGCGCATGGAATTTCTGTGTAGGGATGTACTTCAAAGCAGGTGGTATTCCCTGGCGGATGGTCCAGGTTGAGCCAGGAACCTGTTTCGTGGGCGTGAGTTTCTATCACCACGTAACCGAGGCACTGCATACTGTCCATTCTAGTCTAGCCCAGGTCTTCACCGATCAAGGTGAAGGCATTGTCCTTCGGGGCGAAAAGTTCGAGTGGGACCCAAACACCCAGGGACGCTCACCACATCTGACCGAGTCGCACGCCAAAAGCCTGATCGAAGGGGTCATCAAAAAATACCGTGAGTACGTCGGTACTTACCCTCGACGCGTGGTACTGCACAAAACATCAAAGTACTGGCCGGAAGAACGCGCTGGGTTTCAGGATGGCTTGGCAGGTGTCATACAAAAAGACCTGGTGGCGCTCTATCAGACTGGTGTGCGCTTATTCCGAGAGGGACAATACCCGCCATTGCGGGGGACACTCTGTTCTTTCTCCAACAAAGCGCATTTCTTGTACACCCTGGGCTATATCCCCTTCCTGGCAACCTATCCCCGCCCACACGTGCCTGAGCCGCTGGAAATCGTCGAGTACATCGGCGATAGCCCTATCCGGCTCGTGTGTGAGGAAATCCTGGCTTTGACCAAGATGAACTGGAACAGCGCTGAATATGCTGGGGGAATGCCCATTACTTTGCGCTTTGCCCGACGGGTGGGGGAGATTATGTCCGAAATACCAGAGAACGAGACTCCACAGCCGTCGTATCGGTTTTATATGTAGCAACTTTGCCTGCTACACTGAGCAAAGTTACAGGCGAATAATCGTATAATATCTTTGCAATATTTAAGGACTGATATCATGGAAAAAGGATATCAAAAAGAAGAGGAAATTGACGACCTATATTTGATCATAGGTTCGTTTGCTCATAGCCTAACTAATTCTATAGTACCAGTACGATTAATGGCATTAGAAGCTCGCAGATATATTGATTCAAAAAACTTTGAAGCTGCAAGTAATGTACTTGGCGAGATCGAACGCCAAATAAGTGATGCATTAAAGCTTCTTAAAAGTATTGGCAAAGTTGCCGACCCCACTGAATATGAAGTCGCAAGTATCAACGACATAGTGGCTTTAGCTCTTGCTGCCTGCCACGTCTCCGACAATGTTGCTGTGAAAGTTGACTATGCAGCGGGCGATCTATTAGTACAGGATGTCGAACTTCTTCGAGGGATCTTCATTAATTTGTTAACCAATGCTCTAGAAGCTATGCCTGAAGGTGGAACACTTCAATGTATTACAAAACCTATTGAGAGTAAGAAACAGGTTGAGTTGTGGATAGAGGACTCTGGGAGCGGAATCTCTGATGAAGTCAAAGCACACCTCTTTAAACCTTTTGTGACAACCAAATCTACCGGCCAAGGTCTGGGTTTATGGCTTTCAAGGCAACTTATAAAGAGGCAGGGTGGAGAACTCCGCCTTGAGAGGAGCACAGTAAATCAGGGGACTGTATTTGTCATTACACTTCCCTTGCATAGCAAGCAGGAAAGCACTTCCAATGACAAATGAAAAAGGGAGCATACTCATATTAGACGATGACCCAATCTGGCGTGAAGCGCTAGGGGCGTTCTTCGCTGACCGGGGATTTATCGTGCAATTGGCTGCCTCATACGAAGAAGCGGTGCTTGCACTTCGAGCCGAACTGTTCCATGTCGTGATCGCTGACCTACGGTTAAAGGACTGGAATCCGGAGGATCGGTCAGGCATAGAGCTGTTGCGCTACATAGCTCAGTCTGGCCTGGAAGTCCCCAACTGTATCATTCTAACAGGGTTTCCGACTATCTCTGTTATGCGAGATGCGTTTCGGAACTACAAGATCTGGGATTTTATTGATAAAAGCCATGATATCGATGAAATTTTGAGGATAGTGGAGGAGGCTGCAAAGGATGCTGCCTCCAAGACAAACAAAATGCCTGCTTCACTTAAAGAGAAATGGGATACACTAATTCAGAATATTATTAATATCGAAGCTAATACATTCTCTGATCTTGTCACACAAATGGCAGTCGAAATTGCCCAGTTGTTGGATTTGCCAGAGCCTTTGCCCGGTGTAGTCTATGGGCGCCTAGTAGCGGTTCTGCAGGACATGGTTCCAATCTTTTCTCACATCGGCTTTACTCCACAAATACCAATCTTCTTTTTGAAAGACTTTCACCTGCTGGAAAGCGATCTAGATGACCTACGATATCTATTGATGCATCGCTTGGGCCCTTCTATGAGAGTGGCGTTCCTCATTCTCTTTGGCCAGAAGGAAGATATCAGAGCTGCTCATATCTTGTTAAATGAAAAGCTGCGACGTCCATATGCCTACGACATTTTTGCTTTGGGTCAAGAGGATGTGCAGCGTATAATCGCAACGAGAGACCCTCACCGCATGTTGCGCCGCATACTGCTTTCAGAAATTAATCTAACAACAGTTTCACCTTTTGTGACAAGTGCACCAGTGCCAAGCAAGATGTTTTTTGGTCGTGAACCAGAATTGCGAGAGATTGTCGAGCATGCTGCCGCAGCTAACTACGCGCTCATCGGTGGACGACGTATTGGCAAAACAAGTATTTTATACCAGCTGCACTTCATCCATTTGCCTGCTGCTGGGTTTCAGTCCTTCTACCAGGACTGCTCAATCACTTCTGGTCACGAAACTTTTATTGACACTGTTGTTCGGGCTTGGCTGCACAAAGCTTCTGATGAGAGCGACTTCTTCAGGATTCCTGCAGAAACTCCGAGGTCTTTCGCTGCACTCGTAGATCGGTTATCAAAAGAGGAGGCTACTGTCGTCCTACTGGACGAAGTTGACAAGCTCATCCTTGCTGACCGCATTAATGGCTATCCGCTCTTCACAGAGTTTCGTGCACTTGCTCAGCGTGGCCGATGCCAGTTTGTGCTTGCAGGTGAGCGAGTACTTCGGGAAGCACTCAGTGACCCTACCGGTCCCCTTTTCAATTTTGCCAATGAAATTTTTGTGGGCCGTCTAGATTTCAGAGCTGTTGAAGCACTCATCACCCAACCAATGAAGCAACTAGAGATTGAGCTGGTCAATGAGGCAGCAATAGTACATAGCATCTACGATTTTACCTCTGGCCATCCCAACGTCACGCAGCGTCTTTGCCAACGATTAATCATTCGCCTAAACGAACAACAAGAGCGCCGCATCATGCTAGATGACATCAAGGGCATCGCCGCTGACCCAGACTTTCTGCGCCGCGATTTCCTGGATACTTACTGGGAGCGGGCCAGTGTTTTAGAGAAACTTGTGTCATTGGTGATGGTTAAGCATAGCACGGCGCGTACACTCACTAATATTCGGTTGGCACTCACGCGAGAAGGTATCGAGGTCTCTCTCAACTCGGTAGACGACGCACTAGAGCGACTGGTAGATCTGCGTAACATCCTCAAGCGCACACCAATAGGATACGACTTTGCCGTGACCGCCTTCCCACACGTCGTGTCACAGTCGCAGCGCCTTGGAGACTTGATTGCGTTAAACTATGAAACTTACCAAACCAAGGGCGACATTGTGGTGGTTGATCACCATATTCCTGAGGAACTGTGACAGTGGCTGTCTTCAAGTTCTCAGGTGGCCCCGTCCAAGCCAGCGAAATCTATATCGAGCGCAGAGCTGATCACGAAGTGCTACGCCAAGTTAGGGCATTGGACTACGCACATGTAATTGCTCCGCGGCAGATGGGTAAGACATCGCTGTTGCAAAGGCTTTCTCGTCAGCTCACAACATGGGGATGGCGCTGTGTCTACGTTGACTTGAGTGAACTCAAGGCAACCGATGAAGCAGCCTGGTATTATATTCTTGGCCAGCGCGTTGGCGACCAACTTACACCCGAACAGTTGCCTACATTTACTGGTCCCAACGATCTCAAGACGTACTTGGTTAGCGTGCTGGTGCACAACCAGCCTGTTTATCCCATCATTTTACTGCTGGACGAGATAGGCAACGCTCAGAAACTTGCTTCGTGTGAGCAATTTTTTCTTACCTTACGCTCAATGTACCGTCAGCCGGCTGATTATCCGGTGCTCAAGGATTTCTCTCTTGTGCTGGCTGGCACCGTAGATCCAGATTCATTGGTAAAAGATACAAGTAATTCGCCTTTCAACTACGGGGAGCGTGTGCCTCTATACGACTTTAATGTAGCTGAGACACGCCAATTAACCGCTTCCCTAAACAACATCTATAGC
>JACOTV010000073.1 GCA_016178125.1 Candidatus Microgenomates bacterium
AGAATTGTTACTATAGTGCGAAACGAAGAAGAATTTTATAAGTACATAGTTGCAAAATTAGACACAAAAGCGGCTGTTTTAATCGAGGGTAAGTTCACCACGCCATTCATACAAAAACTTATATGATATCGACCGATTTTGCTCCAAACGAAACCCGTGCCGACGCATCACTTAGCCTTTCATTACTTGCTAAATCTAAGAATTGGTATGTGGGTCCCCAGGCTGATGAGGTGGCCGGGCGGCTTGTGGCGTACCTGCCCGGCCACCAGTTCACCATGTACCTCACTGCACGCGCAGGGCTCTACAACTATCTAAAGGCACTAAATCTTCCACCCAAATCGCACGTATTGGTCACTGGTTTTACCTGTGAGGCGGTAGTCATTCCAGTTAAGGCACTTGAGCTTGTGCCGGTGTTTGTAGATATCGATCGAGAAACGTTTTCTATGGATGTTGCGCAGGTTAAGAAACACATTTCCGAACACACGAGACTCATTATTCTTCAGCACACGTTTGGTATTCCACCGCACCGAAAAGAGATCATCGCGCTTGCCAAGGAGAGCGGTATTCCGGTAATCGAAGACCTAGCGCACGGCTTTGATGAGCAGATGTTCAGGAAGGATTCGTATGAAACCGATAAGTTATTTTCGTTTGGCCGATCAAAAGTCATGTCGTCTGTATACGGGGGGGCAGTCGCAACGCATAACACTAAGCTCCATCTGCGACTCACCCACATGCAAGACGATATACCATATCCTAAAAATGCATTTCTCATTAAGTGTCTCCTCTATAAACCAATCCATATGTTGGTAAAAAGCACGTACGATAGCGGACTGGGGAAAGCACTTCATTTTATCTCAAACAAACTCGACGTTTTCCCTAAAGAACTGTCAAAAATTGAGCGCATGCTTGGCATGGATGCATACGTTTTAAAGAAGTACCCCAACGCCCTCGCGCACCTGTTAAGCGCACAACTTGATCGCTTCGATGAAGTACAAGAAGCGCGACGCATAACGACCAACTATTATGCCGACTCTCAAGGGATAGCGCTGCATAATCTGCCTCTTGGAAGATTTCCGCTTCTTGTGAAGAACCGTGACGAATTACGGTCGAAACTCGCAAAGAAAAACATATTCCTGGGACGCTGGTATAACTATGTACTTGCCAAACCCGGTGAACGCCCGGTCGCCGAAGAAGTCAGTCGGCACATAATAAACCTGCCTACCCTCGTTCCAATAAAAGACGCTGAACGCGTGATCAACGAAATTGATACAAGCCTCATAGTGTGAACCTACGAGGTTCACGCGGAAGGGTTTAAATCGGTACGAGATCTGTCTAATCGAGCTTCCGTACCTTCCGTCTGACCGTTTCGACGGCCGCATTAAGTGAGTATCTGAGAGGATCAATAACGAGGTCTTGAGCAGGCACGTATTGGACTTCGTGACCACCAAATCCGCGCTTGAAGACCGATACCCCAAAGAATCGATGCTGGGTTTCGGTCATAGGCACAACACCCCAAAAATTGTAGCGTTTTATGCCGCGTTTTTTGGCTTCCTTAATTGCTTCCCACTGTATCAAATATGCCCCCGGATGCCGCCTTCCTTCGTCTGTTGATGCGCCGTAGTGATACACAGCTTCGTTTCCATAGAAAATGACGAACGCCTCAGCAAGGAGGGTTTTTTCATGGTAGGCCTTATAGAGTAGGGCAGACCCAGCCTCGGAGAATACCTTGAACTGCTCACTGAGGAATTCATAAGAAAACGGTACAAATCCTTGGCGTTTTGCGGTTTCTATTTGAATATCGTAAAACTCGCGGAGGTCTTCTACATTAAGCGACGTCTCTACTCTGAGGTTTTCTTTTTCTGCTTTGCGGATCTCGTAGCGCGTGGTCTTACGCATGTTAGCCAGCAATTCATCTTCTGATGGCGATAGATCGAGTTGGTTAGTGAGATCAGCAGTTAGATGCATCGGAGACTTTTTAAAGCCGGCGTTTGATAGAACGACCATGATTTCGGGTGTTTCAAGTGCTTGGGGTCGGATTCGTACAAACGCGCACTGGTGACGTTTGGCGGTTTCCTTAAGCCCTTGCACGGCAGCTGCAACGAGTTCCTTGTTGTTCCAGTCTATAAGCGGCCCGCCGGCTGCAGTTAAGTATCGGCCCCGGCGGGCCGCCTCAACCACACATACCATCACCCCAACGAGATTATTTTCGCGATTAAACAATCCGACGCGTTCAACCGTTTTACCGAGCTTCTTATGAAATTCACCCCAGTACCAACTCTGCAAAAAGTTCGCGTCTTCCTGAGTCGCTACGAAGTCTTCCCACATATCCTTATCAGTAACCTCGACCGCCGTTATCATAGGTATATTAAACTAGAACTTCCTCAAATTAGCGACTGTAAAACTGGATTTTGAGGCTAAATCACGGCTAAATGCTCGTAATTCGCCCTAGAAGGCCGATGTTTTTTTCGAGCCCTATATTTAGTCATCTTATATAGGTATCGTTGAACCTAACTCCGGGTATTAAGACATCTAAGAGACAAAACCAATCGGCCGAAAGTAAACGACCCCAACTCGTCAATTCATGCGCTATATGCATCCAAGGGTCGATCAGCCACGGTTTGAGGCTAGTATATACCGACTGCCCGATCGTTGAGGCTAATGAGAGAAGTCAACAGCCACGGATCGAGGCTAGTTTGGCCCTTCAGAACAATCTAAATCGGTGGGGAAGTGGTTTAGCCAATGAGGCTGGGAGCCCGGGGCAAGGCCTGAGGGGAGAAGAGGGATAGTTTTCAGGCACCGTGTACCAATTACGTATAAAAACAATGAAAATTGAGAAATGACAAATGATACGTAATTTAGCACTCCTCTCTCGGCACCCGTGCTTAACGTCGTAAAAGATTCATTTTACGACGTCTTACCTCCTTATTACTCTGCGGGAATTGCACCCTAAAAACGGGTTATCGGGGGTTTTGCGTGTATGACCCATTCGGGGAGCATATAGCAATTAATTTCAGAATTATTTTCCCTATTGCATACTTATTTGCATATTATTCTCTGAAATATACGCCTGTTGACCCTCTCTTTACCTCTTCTCCTGAGAAGACCCCTGGACCCCGAAATTCGTGCCTGATCGTGCCTAGTAGCGTGCAAATTGCTCCGAGTGATGCGTTAATTTAGCGCATAATAACGCTCTAAATTCGCATATTTGAGGCTAATTCTGTAAGAATTAGCAGATACCGTGCCACTCTATACTCGGGGTAGTATATAGCGTTCAATTTAGAGCGTCAAAACAATCCGAGCTGCTCTTTTTGAGGCTGATTTTACAAGTTATCCACATCGTTTCTTGTTCCGCCAGTTCGCGCATCGTGCCTAATATATATCCTATAGTTTTTATCACGAACGTGCAGAATACTATAGGCCTATAGTTTCACGGTCGTGCACTTTACCCCACTTCTCTACTTCGCCCGGGGTGTGTGATATTTTTACCAACCAATTAATGTAAGAAGTGCAACAATAAGTACGAATGCGAGCACAATAATATATTCTCGAATCGTGTTTTTAAATAACCGGCCATCGACATGAGCCGTGGTCAATCCCGCAAGCACATAGTAAACCGAGGTCAAAAGGAGCGCCGCAATCGACGGCTTAAACGGCACAAACGAAACAACTAATGCTGTCTCCCCGACTATTGTCGCGATGAATGCCGCATAAATGAGAATATCTTTCTCAAAAGAATTTTGTAATTTTATCGTCCATAACAGTTGCACGGCAAGCGGGAAAATAATGATCGCGGCTGCGGCACTATTGAAGAGTGCGTTCTCGCGTAGGGTAAAGAGTATCGAAAACGCAATAAACGACAACACCGTATGGTAAAAATAATTCACCGAAAACGCAGCTTTATATAATCTGATGCTCTTCTCCACTCCGACGTTAAAAATATTCGACGTTAGAAGCACCGCGTAAATAGAAATCGCATACATGGCAATAAACGGAACACGCGTAAGCCATCGCACAGGAATCAAATAGTAAAACATGTAGAACACGATCGAAAGCCCAATCGTCATAAGAAAGAGCGTGAGCCATTCGGCCCGCTCTATACCTTCAAGTACCGAAAAAAACGTTAGTACATAGGTCGCAACAAAGAGCACGGGGATAAAAATCCATGCTTTGTCGTAATACGAAAACGTTGCGGTCAAAAGGAGCATGCTCAGTACAACGGTCGTTATTACAAACCGCACCCGTTTTTCAATAGGAGACAAGAGCTTCACCGCATCTCGCTGTTTTTGCTGGAGGAATTTAATGGCTTTTTTCATTCGTTTGATTCGTCTTCTAGGTCAAATTGTACATTGGTAAATACTTGTTGCACGTCGTCGAGGTGTTCGAGCCCGCTCATGAGCTTCACGATTTCGGAAACCGCTGGCTCGTGCCGAACCGTTACGGGAAAATGCGGAGTGCACATAAATTCAGGGTCGCGTTCTATGGTAAACAGGTATTGAAGTGAACCGGGGACCCCCATCTTTCCCCCATTGCGCTCAAACACCGTACGTACTTGGTTATGGGTTCTGTTGGTATTATCGGTGGTTGCGTGCACAATGTATCCAGTGCCCTCGGGACCAAAGCCCTCATACAATACCTCCTTTAGTACCTCG